>JAIPBY010000130.1 GCA_021738605.1 Chitinophagaceae bacterium
TAGTAGTGTCAATTGCCAAGAATTTAAAGCTTGACTCCAAACCGATTTTGAGAGATTTGTCTGAAAAAATAAACTCAAAAGTTACAATTTTAAAAACTCGAAGATGGAACAAACCTGAAAATGCAGGAAATTGGACTTTTGTAAATTGGATACAAGACACATTAAGCAACGGTATTTATAAAGGGGAAAACCTACATTCGTTAGACTTTGAGAAGTTAGAATTTGAACCAATATGGGAAGTAATATACAGACAAAAATAGAATGCCGAACCCACAACAGCCGTTTTGCAAAAGCGGGGGGCAGTTCTTCGGTTGACAGTTTTTTCGTACTATTGAAGTGCGGCTTTTCAAATGAACAGTAGAGCTGAAAAGTACCGCCTTCGCTAAACCGCAAAAAACGTTACCTCCAATTTTAAGGACCCATGACTTGGACACGAAGAAAACTCATTAAGACCGGACTCCTTGCCGGTACGGGCTTTATTCTCCTCGACTCCTTTTGGCTTGAAAAATATTTTATCGAAACCAATGAATTTTGCCTTGGTAAAGCGACTGAAGACAACTTTGACTTAAAAGTTATTCAAATATCGGACCTTCATTTAAAATCTCTCAATGGACAACTAAAAACACTTGCAAGGAACATCAACGAACATAAACCTGATCTAGTGTTTTTTACAGGCGACTCAGTTGACGACAAGAAAAATCTTATCATTTTAAATCAGTTTCTTGACAAGTTGGACAAATCCATAAAAAAGTTCGCAATTCTTGGCAACTGGGAATACTGGGGCAGCCTGGACTTAGAAGATTTGCGTATGACATACGAGGTAAATAATTGCGAGCTTTTAATTAATAACTCCCGACAACTGACAATTAAAGACAAAACCATTTCCATTACAGGAATCGACGACTATTTGGGTGGTAAATCCGATATCGACATTGCCTTAAAGGATTTTAAGCAAAGCGACTATCACATAATTCTAAATCATTGCCCTGAGTATGGTGACATCATTTCAGAAAAATTGAAAGGTAAGGTTTCTTACGACTTTATGTTATCTGGCCATACTCACGGAGGACAAATAGATCTCTTTGGTTTTGTTCCTTTCAAACCTAAAGGCAGCGGCAAATATCTCAAAGGCTGGTATACTGACAAAAACATTTATGTTTCAAAGGGTATTGGGACAAGTATATTTCCTGCAAGATTCATGGCCAGGGCAGAAATTGCGGTCTTTAAATTGCGGACATAAAAACTATCTGTAAGTGTCCCTGTTTCGGTATCAATTTAGGAAATCGCTTGAAAGCATACCTCAAAGCTTCCGAAAATGAATAATAGGAAATCTTAGTAATTGGTCAAACAACCCAAATATCGCCCTAAATCATTCTAATACACCCCCTTGGGGGCCACACTCCTGCAAAAAGACAATTCTCAAACGGATTGTTTTTTTTGTTCCTGCTGCAGCTGATGCCCTTGTTACAAGATTTTTGGGGTTATAATATTTTGATTAATTGACTGGAATCGCATCTTGTATAATATTCCCACTAAAAACTTTTGTGGAACCAAGACTTTTCCAATACAAACCAGCATCGGTGAGATTGGTATTGCCAGTTACTCCAGGCACAGAATTGGGGAAGAAATACGAATAACGCTCGATGAAAGCGCTATTGTTCATCCACTCCGATGATAATTTCATAAAGTATTTATGAATGACCTGCGAACTTCGGTTGATGTTTGCATTGTACTCTGTAACCCAAATGGGGTATCCAGGATATGCCTGGCGAACCCTTCCAATGTAAGCAACAAAGCGGCTGAAAACACGCTCAGCAGTGAGCGAATCAGTACCTGCATTGTTGTTTTGATTCCCCCAATCATACCAATGTACAGCCACATAGTCGATTCGCAATTGTTGAGCCTTTGCCTTGACCATAAAATTCGGCAGCCACTTGCCATCAACGATTGCCTCATCCTGTGTAACAACAGGGGAACCCAATCTAAGACCCGTCTTTTGCATCAACTTGTATCGCTGAATTGCAGTATCAACAGGTACATTGGACTGCGAACTGTTGTCGGGCTCGTTGAATGATAAAAGATGGTCTATATCATTGCGTTCCAACAATAGTTTTACATTCTCATCATTACAAGTACCCTTGCCCCAGGTCATGGGAACAAACTGCTGATTTGGAAATGATGTTCGATTTATCCCCCAAGTATAATGCCATTGAGCACCAAATGCCTGAACTGAAGGGTCACTTGTAGAGCATGTCCCCTTTTTCTCGGGGTTATTGATCTTCATGTAACGGATATAAGAAATATTGTTGCGCAAACGGGAAGGCAAGTTAGCCTTGATAGAATTTTCGACGGCAACAAAAGATGCTGACGCCCCTGTACCATCAGGGTTTTCAGCAAAAACGGCCATATAGCCTTTGGGTAAATAAAATGAAATGACCTTATCCTCAAAATTCTTGGGAATCGCTTTGATCATATTAGACCCTATGTTCATTGTACTATATACAGAATCTGGATAAACTTCTATCCAGGGTGATTCTACTTTTTCAGCAGCAGAAAGCACGAGCAACTGGCTGGTATAATTGATCTGTGCAGTATTGCCACCAGCGTTATTGTTTACCGGAGCGTTGGAACCTTTTTTACAAGCCATCATTGAAAAAGGCAGTATCAAAAATAGGGCGTGGAAATAACGCATACGTTAAATTATAGGTATGAAAGAAAATTATAGGTGGTCAGTGCTCTACCTGCCTGTGTTTCTAATTTTTATGGGGATCTTTCTGGTAGACCCTCACATAGTCAATCTCAAATCTGTTTGGAAAGGGTGTTTGGGATGGATCTCCCCCATTCATGCCACCCATGGCAAGGTTGAGCAGCATATAATGTGGTTGACGAAAAGGATTAAACCCAGACCCATCGCGGTTGTACAAGGAGTCCACATCTACCCTGTTCAAGAGTTGATCATCCACGAAAAGGGATATTTCATTTTCGGTCCAATTCATGCGCCATACATGAAACTTGCTGGCCCATGCCGCGCCACCAAGTGAATCGGTTGGGTATTTTTTCCCGTACCATTTTGCACTGTATCCATTGCTGTTCAGGCAGGCGATATTGGCCAACAATGAACCACGGTAATATTCCATGATGTCAATTTCCCCATTGGCAGGCCATCGTTTTGTGTCACCAAGTGTCCACCAGGCCGGCCACATGCCTTTGCTGATATCAATGCGTCCGCGCATTTCAAAACGACCATATTGCCATGAAAACTTTTTTCTGGTATTCAAACTTGAGGAAGTGTACAAGATGTTCTTTCGGCTTTTTTTCCAATCGGCACTCCCCTCTTCATAAAGCGGATTGGGCCTGTTGTCCCTTCTGGCTTCAATCACCAACATCCCATTTTCACAAATGGCATTATCCGTCTGGTACCATTGCAACTCATTGTTCCGCACAAAGCCTTTTTCATAAGACCACTTGCTGGTATCGGGTGCCCCATTGATGTTGAACTCATCAGCCCAAATCAACTTGTATTCATTGTCCTTCGGATGAACAGGAGCAGTATTCTTTTGCGCGAATGAAATTGAAATGTAGAACAGAGGGGACAACAGCAATGATAAACGTTGAAGAAAAATCATCTGATGAATTGATTGCATGTATGAAAGAATGAATTAAAAATTGCTATGGTATTTTGCTCACATCCACCACCACAATCGCTGAACTCAATGCAGCATTCAGTTCGTATGTCCTAGCATTGGAAAACCCAATTGATACCAGCAAATATTTATTGCGATAGGGTGCAGACTTCAGCAACGCATAATCAATGCTGAGCGTAAAGAATCCAGTGCGCTTTCCTTGGGCCACTTCAAGGTTGGAAGGAATGGTAAACATGCTTGTAGGCATGATGACATTCGTCGCAGGATCCAATAACTTGGCATTGAAAAGTTTCTGAATGGTGTCATTGTTTACTTTTATGTCAACACCATAGGCACCCATCCCAGGACCAGACAAAGAGGCCCCCATGGTGATGTTCAGTTTTCCTTTTGCCTTGTCAATGCTGTAGTTCCAGGTAGATGAATCGGTTCCTGTGGGAACAGGATACTGGTTGTTGGTACCGCCAGAACGAATCACGGACTGAGGCATATAAATCTTGGTAAAGCCATAGTCCATCTTGGCATCGTCTTTGGTGCAGCCAAAGAAAAACACCAATGCTGCAAGAATCATGGATCGCTGGATGAGAATATTCACTCTTTTCATTTTTTACATTTTATCAATTGGAAGACATAAAATCTACCAACCTGGATTCTGCCTGAGGATGCTGTTGGATTTGTTGATTTCAGACTGAGGTATCGGATAGAAATACATCCTGGACGAATTGAAAACCCTGTTCTCTATATTGGCTACAACATATACAAATTTACCCGCAGCATTTTTTGTGATTTGCAAACCTTTCATGGGCTGATTCAATACATTTTCTGCATCTTTCCAACGGAGCAAATCCCAAAAACGATGATTCTCAAATGCCAACTCCACTTGCTTTTCCCGTTTTAGTGCCAACCGAAATGCATTTTTATCTGCTGCAACTACCACAGGCATGCCAACATCGGGTCTTGCCCGAACCATGTTGATGGCCTGTCTTGCATTCATGCCATATCCATTGTTGTTATCTGGACCATAGGCTTCGTTCATGGCTTCGGCGAATGACAGCAAAACCTCTGCATATCGGATCACCGGCCAATGATGAACCCTTGTTGTATTTTGTACCAGATTGAGTCCGTCATTTAAAAATTTCTTCAGATAATACCCTGTTCGGCTTGCGTTGAGGTTGCTCATCTTATCTGTTCCAGTTGGAGACTGATCAATCAACCTGCCATTCCAAGTGCTTCCATTGGTCACAACATTGAAGGAAAGCCTGGGATCACGGTTGACGAATGGATTTGCGGGGTCAGGAATACCCTTGTTCCCAAATGCTGATACCAGGTTTTCAGTGGGTGTGATACCACTGTTGCCACCAGGCGTTGCGATCGGGTAATTGCTTTTTTCAATGGCATTGCCTGCAGCATAACGGATGGCCCAAATGGTTTCATTGCTGTTGATGGTATTGTTTTGCAGGAAATAATTGGCATAGCTGGCATCAAGTGTATATGCACCGGCACCTCTGGCAAGAACAATTACATCGTTGAATGCTGCTGCTGCCTTCTGCCATTTTACAAGATCACCAGCAGGATTGTGCAAAGGACTCGCTGCCAGCAACAATGCCCTTGCCTTGATGGCAAGTGCTGCCCCACGGGTAAGCCTACCGTCATTGTTTTGATAAGGGGATGTCTTCCAATTCACTTGCATGCTGTCCTTGAAACCATCAACCTCACTCACAATAAAATTGATAACCTCATCAAAACTGGCCCTGGGAAGATCGGTATTGTCATTGATGGTAAATGTTTTTTTAACCAATGGAACTCCCCCATAGCGCTTTACCAATTCAAGGTAAAAATAGGCCCTCAAGGCATGTGCTTCTCCTCGGTACCAGGCCATGTTCAAGGTATCGTCCTTGTAGGTAAGTCTGCCTGTCGGAGATGTGGTATCCCTGTTTTTTGACAAAATGGTCTTGTAGTCTACAGAATTTTCCAAAAAATAATTTGCTGCGCGAATCCCTTGGTAATAACCCCCATAATAACTGTCTGGATTGTTGAATGGATTCAAGCTACCGTTATTAAAAAGACGCACATTTGCGCTAGGAGAAGTCTGAACGGCCTCATCAGAGGCTGGAGCGAAAAGATTGTTGTCGAGGATGGCAAAATCATTTCTCAAATAAACATACGGTGCATTGGCAAACTGAATCAGCGTACTGAAGTTGGTGTTCAAGATATCTTGGGTTTGTGCAAGGTCTATTCTTGTGTCCAGAAATTCCTTGCTACAACCTGCAGTAACGGCGATCAGGAGTACGATGGATATTTGTAGGGTTATCTTTTTCAATATCATGGTGATTGCATTTAGAAGTTCAAAGTGATGCCCGTGTTGAATGATTTCATTCCAGGATAACCTGCATTTGTTTCAGGGTCAATATTGTATTGATCAGACAATGCGGACCAAGTAAAAGGATTGACGGTATTGACAAATATCCTGAGATTTTCCATTTTCAACTTCTTCAAGGATGTTGACGAAAACCGATATCCCATTTCAATGTTTCTCACCCTTGTGAAACCATTTCTCTTCACCCAAAAAGAGGAGGAACGGTAGTTGTTATCATTCGCCAACAAGGTCAAGCGGGGGTAATTGGCAGATGCACGCGTATCAACTCCTTGGGAAGGATAATAGGCCCATGCATTTCCTGCGAATGGGAAGACATTGGTATTGTTCACAAATGCAACTGATTGAAGATTAGAGGAAGAAAGTACATTGATGTCATTACCCCACATTCCCTGAACAACTGCAGAAAAATCAAATCCTTTATACCCCAGCACCAGATTGAATGAATATGTCTTGGAAGGATAGTCTGCAGTCCCAATATTGGTTACATCGTTTTGGTCTACGCGACCATTGTTATCAAGGTCTTTGTATTTTAAATCACCTGGCTGAACAGTACCGAACGAGGGCGTCGGCATACCGGCCTTTAAACTTCCATTGGAATTGAAATCCGTCACATCATAAAAACCATCTGCAACCAGTCCCATGAGCGATCCAATAGGAAGACCGGTGGTCTTGCTGTAGGCATTTACAGGTGGCACTTCTGCCTGCTCAATGATCTTGTTGCTGAACTGTGAGAACATCCCTCCTATTGACAATGTCAGCGCCCCTATCTTTTTGTTGTAGTTGGTACTGATTTCAAAACCCTTGTTCACCACTTTGCCAAGGTTAACAAAAGGAAGGATACCACCAAAAACAGCCATAATACTGTTGTTCTGTGTGATAATACCTG
>JAIPBY010000003.1 GCA_021738605.1 Chitinophagaceae bacterium
TACAACAAGAAATACTGGAAAGTTCCTATCGTATACGGTATCCTGGCCATACCCGTCAGCACCTTCAGCTACAACAGCACCTGGTATAAAAAAACAAGGTTCGCCTATTCCGCAAGGTCTGATGCAGACACCACCAACGACAAGCTCATTGCGCCGGAGTTGCAGCCTCTGGCCACAGCGTCGCTGAAGCTCTACAGAAACGAATTCAGGAAAGGAATGGATTTTTCCATCCTTGGCCTGCTCGTGTTGTGGGGACTCAATGTAGCTGATGCAGCTGTAGATGGGCACCTGAAAACATTTGACATATCTGATGATTTGAGCATGAGATTGAAACCAAATCTTTCAACAGGCAGAAATGGCCAGATGGGATTTACTGCCTCATTTCATTTGGGTAAAGCCAAACCGGTAAAATCCATCTCGTTTTAGCGGTAAAAATTTTAACTTCATAAAAATCGCAGGTATGAACATTGCACTGGTGGGATATGGAAAAATGGGAAAAATTATTGAAGAGGTAGCCCTCTCAAGGGGTCATCAGGTTGGTATAAAGATAGACATCAATAACCTCGATGAGTTCAATGCCAAGAATTTTGCATCAGTTGATGCAGCAATTGAATTCACCGGCCCACACACGGCACTGCAGAATGTATTGAAATGCCTCGACTTGAAAAAACCAGTTGTTTGTGGATCAACTGGATGGCTTGAGAATCTTTCAGCAGTGGAAGAAAAATGTACCCAAACCAATGGCAGTTTTCTTTATGCCAGCAATTTCAGTGTTGGGGTGAACATTTTCTTTGAAGTCAACAAAAAGCTTGCACAACTCATGGAGGGTCAGCGCCAATACGACGTGAGCATTACGGAGATTCACCACACTCAAAAAAAAGATGCCCCCAGTGGAACTGCCATCACCTTGGCTGAGCAGGTATTGGCGTTCAACAGTTCAAAATCCCAATGGGTCAATGAAACTCCCAGTTCACCCAATGAACTTTTTATCAAAAGTGAGCGCATCGACCCCTATCCGGGATGGCATGAAGTGAAATATAGTTCAGGCATTGATGAAATCCAGATCATCCACAATGCACACAGCAGGAATGGATTTGCCCTGGGTGCAGTCTTGGCAGCAGAATTCATCCATGGAAAAAAAGGAATTTTCACCATGAAGGATGTCTTGGGATTTGGAAACTAAGCAATATGCTCAATAAAAAAACACAATATGCATTTCAAGCGCTCATGTACCTTGCCGAACACAAGGATGACGGGCCTGTGCTGATTGCTGATATTGCCACAAAGAAAAAGATACCCCTGAAATTTTTGGAAAACATCTTGCTGGAACTAAGAAAATCAGGCATCCTGGAAAGTAAAAAAGGCAAAGGTGGTGGCTACTTTCTCAACACCTCACCTGATAAAATTCCCCTGGCAGACATCATCAGAAAAATTGATGGCCCGATTGCCATGTTGCCCTGCGCAAGCCTTTATTTCTATGAGCGTTGCAAAAACTGTGATGAAAAAAACTGTGGCCTGCACGACACAATGGTATTGGTGCGTGACGCAACATTGAAAATACTGGAGAACAAGACTGTAGCGGATTTGATTCAAAAATAAACCAATGGCAGAAGACCTACATATCGGCAGTGGCAGCAAGGAGCAACAATACCTTTCATTGCTTCCCCAAATCAAGGGCTTGCTCAACGGCGAAACAGACCTGGTAGCCAATCTTGCCAATATCGCAGCCGCACTAAAAGAACAATTTCATTTTTTTTGGGTAGGCTTCTACCTTGTCAAAGCAGACGAACTCGTACTTGGCCCTTTTCAAGGACCAGTTGCATGTACCAGGATAAGGAAAGGAAGGGGTGTTTGTGGAACATCATGGAGTCAGGCCACTACCATCATCGTTCCGGATGTAGAAAAATTTCCCGGACATATCGCTTGTAGCAGCATTTCCAAAAGTGAAATCGTTGTGCCCCTGTTCAAAAACAATGAGGTTTGGGGTGTTCTTGATGTGGACAGCGACCAGTACAATTCCTTTGACGAAACGGATGCACGATTCCTGCAGGAAATTGTAACACTCATCCCCTAGCCGTCCGAGCCTGCACTGGCGTTCAGGTTCATCAGCATGTCTGCGGTCATCTTGGCCAAATCAAACTCAGGCTTCCATCCCCAGTCCTCACTGGCCTTGGAATCATCAATGCTCTTTGGCCAGCTGTCGGCAATTTGTTGGCGATAATCTGGTTTAAAGTCCAGCTGAAATCCTGGAATATGTTTCCTGATTTCATCGCCAATTTCTACAGGTGAAAAGCTCATTCCTGAAAGGTTGTAGGAAGTCCTCACTTTTATTTTTTCGGCAGGAGCCTCCATCAGTTCAATGGTTGCCCTGATGGCATCAGGCATATACATCATGGGCAAATGGGTATCTTCCCTCAGAAAGCTGGTATACTTTTGCTTTTCTTTTGCGGCATGAAATATCTCAACAGCGTAATCAGTGGTTCCCCCACCTGGTGATGATTTGTAACTGATCAACCCAGGATAACGCAAGCTCCTTACATCCACCCCATACCGTTGATAGAAATAATTGCACCAGAACTCCCCTGCATATTTGCTGATGCCATAAACCGTTGTGGGCTCGATAATGGTATATTGAGGGCATTCATCTTTGGGGGATGTTGGTCCAAATACAGCGATGCTGCTGGGCCAATACACCTTGGTCAGCTTTTCCTCTTTTGCGATATCCAGTACATTCAGCAAAGACTGCATGTTGAGATGCCAGGCCAATGGTGGATTTTTTTCCCCTGTCGCAGAAAGAATGGCAGCCAATAGATAAACTTGTGTAATGTTCTGCCGGATGATCTGCACATGAAGCATTTCCTTGTTCATCACATCAAGGCTTACATAAGGCCCCGTGCCTTTCAGTAATTCATTTTCTTCCCTGAGGTCTGAAGCAACAACATTGGCTCCACCATATATTTTTCTCAAAGCCAGGGTGAGTTCTACCCCAATTTGACCGCTAGCGCCAATGACAAGTATTTTCTCTTTTTTCATATATGTCCTATTCGTTGAATATGCAAACATAAGACAAGTGACTGTATCTTCGCAGTATGGAGCCGTTTCTTAAAGACCTGTTTGCCACACAACAATACGATGAAAGCAATTTTTTTCTGATTGCGGGGCCTTGTGTAATCGAAAGCAAGGAAGTATTGAATACTGTTGCCTCCGGGGTGTCGGCCATTTGTAAGAACCTGGGTATTGCTTATGTCTTCAAGGCCTCCTACAGAAAGGCCAACAGAACCAGTGCAGCCTCCTTTACAGGCTTGGGAGACGACCTTGGCCTGAACCTTCTCAGGGATACAGGCAATGCATTTTCATTGCCTACGACCACAGATATACATGCGGCAGATGAAGCTGCAATGGCAGCGCCCTTTGCTGACATCCTGCAGATTCCCGCATTCCTATGCAGGCAGACCGATCTTCTTGTTGCTGCTGGCGAAACAGGCAATATCATCAATATAAAAAAAGGACAATTTGTAAGTGGTGAAGCCATGAAATTTGCCGTAGACAAGGTCAGAAAAACCGGCAACAACAACATCATCCTGACAGAAAGGGGTACCAGTTTTGGCTACCAAGACCTGATTGTTGATTACAGGAATATCCCGATCATGCAATCGCATGGAGTGCCCGTTGTGATGGATTGTACCCATGCCCTTCAACAACCCAACCAAACAGCTGGCGTAACAGGAGGAAATCCACACATGATTGGAACCATTGCAAAAGCCGCTGTCGCGACAGGTGCGGATGGCTTGTTCATTGAAACACATCCTGAACCATCAAAAGCATTGAGCGATGGGGCCAATATGCTACACTTGGACAAACTCGAAGATTTGCTGAAGCAACTGATCCGAATAAGGAAGGCAATTGTTTAGCTGTAGCGCAGTGGGTTTCTTTTTGACTGAAAAATGTAGCGCTTCAGATTCATCCAAAAAGCAAGGATAAAATAAAAAACCACCGGTGAACCCAAGGTGAGGCAGGAGATGTACATGAAGTATTTCCGGATGGTGAAAGTGGGTATGCCCATCTTCTCACCAATCCTGGCACAGACTCCAAAAACCTGCCATTCAATGAAATTCCTGAGTTTTTCCATACTCCAAATATAATTAATCCCCATTATATCATCAAGTTTGGTAAGCGCCCCTTAATTAATTAATTTTGCAGCGCCTTTACTCTTAAGCCGGAGTTGAGGGGAACATCATAAAACAAGAAAAATCAAATTCCATGGTATTCGATCTTGACCTCATTAAGAAGACCTACAGTGAAATGCCCGCCAAAGTGGATGCAGCAAGAACTGCGTTGGGTCGCCCACTCACGCTTGCGGAGAAAATACTTTATGCCCACCTTTGGAAAGGTGTTGGAATCACAGATTTTGAAAGGGGTAAAGCCTACGTTGATTTTGCTCCAGACAGGGTTGCCATGCAGGATGCCACCGCACAGATGGCACTCCTTCAGTTTGACACCACCGGCCGCAAAAAAGTTGCCGTGCCTTCCACTGTTCACTGCGATCACCTGATTGTGGCAAAAGATGAAAGCAAAACTGACCTGAAGAAAGCAGTAACAGAAAATGAGGAAGTATATGAATTCCTTTCCTCTATCTCCAATAAATATGGCATTGGCTTCTGGAAGCCCGGTGCTGGCATCATCCACCAGGTTGTGTTGGAAAACTATGCATTCCCCGGTGGAATGATGATTGGTACAGATTCCCATACCGTGAATGCCGGTGGATTGGGCATGGTGGCCATTGGTGTTGGCGGCGCGGATGCATGTGATGTAATGGCTGGCCTCAGCTGGGAACTCCTGATGCCCAAGCTGATCGGAGTAAAATTAACCGGAAAATTGAATGGCTGGACTTCACCCAAAGATGTAATCCTCAAAGTGGCAGGTATTCTTACTGTAAAAGGTGGAACCAACGCCATTGTTGAATATTTTGGCGAAGGTGCAACCAGCATGAGTTGTACCGGGAAAGGCACCATCTGTAACATGGGTGCTGAAATTGGTGCCACTACCTCTACCTTTGGCTATGACGAAAGCATGGCAAGGTACCTGCGTTCTACAGGAAGGGCAGACGTTGCAGCTGCAGCGGATGAAGTAAAGTCCTATTTGACCGGCGATGAAGAAGTCTATGCCAACCCTGAAAAATATTTTGATAAGGTCATTGAGATCAACCTCAGCGAATTGGAGCCACACCTGAATGGCCCCTTCACGCCAGACCTCGCAACCCCTATTTCACAAATGAAAGAGGCCGCTGCAAAAAACAACTGGCCTACCAAAGTTGAGGTTGGTTTGATTGGCAGCTGTACCAATTCATCTTATGAAGACATCAGCCGTGCGGTAAGCCTTGCAAAACAAGTGGCAGAAAAGGGATTGAAAACCAAGGCTGAATTCACCATCACACCAGGCAGTGAACTGGTGCGGTATACCATCGAAAGAGATGGATTCCTTGATACTTTTGCTGAAATCGGTGCAACTGTATTTGCCAATGCCTGCGGACCCTGTATCGGCATGTGGGACAGGATGGGTGCAGAAAAACAAGAGAGAAATACCATCGTGCATTCTTTCAACAGGAACTTTGCCAAACGTGCTGATGGCAATCCCAATACACTGGCATTTGTGGCCAGCCCAGAAATTGTAACTGCATTGGCCATTGCCGGAGACCTTACCTTCAACCCACTTACTGATACGCTGATCAATGAAAAAGGTGAAGCCGTAAGGCTTGACCCACCCAGTGGTGATGAATTGCCAACCCGTGGATTTGATGTGGGAGATGCAGGATACCAGGCTCCTGCAGCAGACGGTAGCGGCGTACAAATCAATGTGAAGCCTGACAGCAAGCGTCTTCAACTGCTCTACCCCTTTGCTGCTTGGGAAGGAACTGACCTGAAAGGGCTGAAACTCCTGATCAAAGCAAAAGGCAAGTGTACCACAGACCATATCTCTATGGCTGGCCCATGGTTGAAATTCCGTGGACACCTGGACAACATCAGCAACAACATGCTGATCGGTGCACAGAATTTCTTCAATGAAAAAACAGACAATGTAAAAAACCAGCTCACCGGTGAATACGGAACCGTTCCTAATACACAGCGTGCGTACAAAGCTGCAAATGTTGGAACAATCGTGATTGGTGATGAGAACTACGGCGAAGGTTCTTCGAGGGAACATGCAGCCATGGAGCCCCGTCATCTCGGCGTCAAAGTAGTGATGGTAAAATCATTTGCGAGGATCCATGAAACCAACCTCAAAAAGCAAGGCATGCTCGCATTAACCTTTGCCAACAAGGAAGATTACAACAAGATTCAAGAAGATGACAACATTGATGTTGTTGGACTGACTTCATTCACACCAGGTCAATCATTGCATGTGGTCCTTAACCATGCCGATGGAACTGCTGAAACAATTGAGGCCTACCACAGCTACAATGCCCAGCAGATTGACTGGTTCAAGGCAGGTGGCGCATTGAATGTGATCAGGGCGAACAGCAAATAGATTAAAACTGACCAATACTGCTCATGGGAAGGGGAATCACCCCTTCCCTTTCTTTTTTGTTTTCTCGTATTCCTGCACTGCTTTAGGAAGCTGTTTTTGAACAGGTTTAGCAATGGTATCTTTTGTGGCATTAGGCTGTGGAACAATTATTGGTGGTCCTTTTTTTTCAAGTTGACCGAATACAAAGCGTTCTGTTTTTACAACATCGCCGGTACTGGAGCTGTAATAGGTCCAGGTGCCATTTTTCACTTCAGCAGCTTCATGTTTGATCACTTTTTCCAACAACCTGTCTGGATGATCCAGGTCAGGCACCATGATGGTATCATATGGATTCTTGGGATCGACAGCCTTGTAACTTTCTTCCCTGAGTATGTCTCCCATTTGTGTGAAATATTGTTGTCTGCCGTCACGGTATCCACCTTTGTAATTTTCCCTGGCAATCAGGTCTCCCATCAGGCTAAATCGCCTCCAGGCCCCATCTTTTTTATCATTCAAAAAATACCCCTCTTCCTCACATCCCGGCTCGCCACGCAGTGTTTCAAAACGCAGCACCCATGGGCCTTGTTTCATTTTTTGCTGATCAAGCCGGTTGATGGTATCACCCCTTGGCGTCAGTTTATAACTCAACCAAAGCTGTGCCTTTGTGGAAATTGAAAACATACAGAAAAAAAGGAGCATCATCTTACTGTACAAGCGTCCGGAAATAACCATAGAATTTCTATATTGCATGGGTATAAATTTATCAAAATAGCGCGATATGCATACCAAAGGTTTTCACAATAAAGTTACCACAAGATTCACGTTCGCTTTGCTGACCCTGATGGGCTGTATTTCAATGGTTCAGGCTCAAGTAGCTCAAACACCCGGAGAGGCCCGTTTGGCTAGCCTTGAAGCCAAAGCAAAGAAGGCAGCAGCAAGCAGTTTGAAGGATGTTACCTTCCGAAACATCGGACCAACTGTCATGAGTGGAAGGATTGATGATATAGAGGTAAATCCCAATGACCCAACTGAATTTTATGTTGCTTATGCCACCGGTGGATTATGGCATACCGCCAACAATGGCCAAAGCTTCACCCCCATTTTTGACAATGGGCTGGTGATAGGTATTGGAGACATTGCGGTCAATTGGAAGACACGCACCATCTGGGTAGGAACTGGTGAAGTGAACAGCAGCCGTTCCTCATACGCAGGTATTGGCATCTACAAGAGCAATGACAATGGCAAGACCTGGCTTTATCTTGGCCTTCCTGAAACACAACATATTGGCAAAATAACGCTGCACCCCTCAAACCCTGATATTGCCTGGGTTGCAGCCTTGGGACATTTGTACAGCACCAACAAGGAAAGGGGTGTTTTCAAAACAACCGATGGTGGAAAATCATGGAAACAAACCCTGTTTGTTGATGAAACAACAGGGGCCGTTGAGATGGACATCAATCCCAAAAATCCGAATGAACTCTATGCCTCAACCTGGCACCGCATCAGAAAAGCCTGGGACTTCACTGAGGGTGGAAAAACATCTGCCATTTATAAGAGCAATGATGGCGGCAAAACTTGGAAGCTCTTGACCAATGCAGCATCTGGCTTCCCACAAGGCGATGGCATCGGAAGAATCGGCCTGGCCGTCTACCCACAAAATCCATTCATTGTGTATGCAGTAGTAGATAATTACAACCTGAAGCCAGATACGTCAAAGACCCCCAAACCCAATACAGGTGCAGGTCCTGCAGCCAATCAGATTTATGGCTGCGAGGTATACAAGAGCATGGACGGCGGAAAACACTGGAACAAGACCAATGAAAAGAACATTGAGATCTACAATACTTTCGGCTACTATTTTGGCAAGATCTTTGTATCCCCCACCAACCCTGACAAGGTTGTCATCTTAGGAACCAGTGCCAATCTTTCTACTGATGGCGGAAAATCCTTCACCTCCATGGACAAGGGCAATACCCATGCAGACTGGCATGCACTATGGATCAATCCCAAAAGAGACGATCACATGATTGCAGGAAACGATGGAGGATGCAACATCAGTTATGATGCTGGTAAGAACTGGTTCAAAGCCAATTCTCCTTCAGTAGGACAATTCTATGCCATCAATGTTGACAATGAAAAACCTTACAATGTGTATGGAGGATTGCAGGACAATGGCTCCTGGTACGGAAAATCCACCAACAAGGAATCAATAGACTGGACAGATGAGGGGCAGTATGGATTCAAGAGAATGGGCGGTGGTGATGGCATGCAGGTACAGATTGACCCGCGTGACCACAATACCGTTTACACGGGTTCTCAGTTTGGGGCCTACATGCGCATCAACAAGCAAAACCAGGGTCCTAAATTCCTGAGGCCTGTTCCCCAGAATTCAAAAGAAGAAAAGCCCCGGTTCAACTGGCAAACACCCATCCTCTTGTCCAAACACAATCCTGATATTCTTTACATGGCGGGGAACAGTTTGTTCAGAAGCATGAACAGGGGTGATGATTTTGAACGGATCAGCGGAGACCTGTCGAATGGAAAAAAATCTGGCGACGTGCCCTTTGGTACAATGACCAGCATCAGTGAATCACCCTTAAAGTTTGGATTGATCTATACAGGAACTGATGATGGGGTTGTTTCACTTACAAAGGATGGAGGCAATACCTGGACCAAACTGTCAGGACTGCCCCAGGGTTTGTACATCAGCCGCGTACTGGCCTCTAGCCACCTGCAAAGCCGCGTTTATGTTACCATGAACGGATACCGGGATGATCACTTTGCTGCTTATGTTTATTGCAGTGATGACTTTGGCAAAACTTGGAAGAAACTGGGCAACGACCTGCCCATGGAACCGGTGAATGTCATTCGTGAAGATCCAAAATCATCCACCATTCTTTACCTGGGTACTGATGGCGGTGCATACGCAAGCACTGACGACGGCACATCCTTCATGCAATTCACCAATAATTTGCCCATTGCCATTCCCGTGCACGACATGGTGATTCAAGAAAGGGAGAATGAAATCGTGTTAGGCACTCATGGGAGAAGCCTGTATATTGGCAAGCTGGACCTGATCCAGAAAATGGTCATTAAAGAGACTAAATAAGCCTTTTTAGAGGCCTTTGAGGTATTGAGCAGCAAGTGCATAGCCATCAAGACCAAGCCCGCAAATCGTCCCCTTTGCCTTTGCAGACACATGGGAGATTTTCCTGAATTCCTCGCGGGCATGCACATTGGAAATATGTACTTCGATTACTGGTGCTGTGATCGATGCAATGGCATCACCAATGGCGACAGAGGTGTGCGTATATCCTCCAGGATTGAGGATGATGCCATCGGCAGAAAATCCTGCTTTCTGGATGGCATCAATCAATTCACCTTCAATATTGGATTGAAAATAATCAATCACCAGATCTGGGTTGGACTCCTTCAACTTTTCAAGATAGGATTCGAAACCCTCACTCCCATAGATACCCGGCTCCCGCTTGCCCAGCAAGTTCAGGTTGGGTCCGTTGATGATGGTGATTTTTTTCATGTCTAGTTGTTGTTGATCAGGTTGATGAAATCATCAAAAAGATAACGGCTGTCGTGGGGTCCAGGTGTTGCCTCCGGATGGTACTGCACTGAAAAAGCAGGACGGTCCTTGAGCCTTATGCCTTCAATAGAATCATCATTGAGGTTGATATGGGTAACCTCAATTTGTTCCGCACTTCTGACAGCGTCGGCGTCAACAGCGAAACCATGGTTCTGTGTAGTTATCTCACAAAGGCCGGTCATCAAATTCTTGACGGGATGATTCAAGCCCCTGTGTCCATGGTGCATCTTGAAAGTTTTGATGCCATTGGCCAGTGCCAGAAGCTGATGCCCCAGACAGATGCCGAAAACAGGCTTTCTTGTATCAAGAATCTTTTTAACGGTATCTACTGCATAATCCATAGAGGATGGATCGCCAGGGCCGTTTGAAATAAAGAAACCATGGGGTTCAAAAGCAAGCAGTTCTTCAAAGCTGGTCTTGGCAGGATGAACCCTGACATAAGCACCCCTATCGGCCATGCACTGGATGATATTTCTTTTGACACCAAAATCAAGCACTGCAATACGAATGCTGGCAGATGGATCACCCACATGGTACACTTCTGTGGTAGAAACAACTGAAGCCAATTCCAGGCCATCCATGGAGGGCACTTTTTTCAAGGCTTCCATCAAAGCCGCAACATCTGTACTCTCAGAAGAGATGATGCAGTTCATGGCACCTTTTTCACGGATATGTGTCACAAGGGCTCTTGTATCAATGTCTTCAATGGCAACTACCTGCTGGTTGACCAAGTAGTTCTGCAAGGAATCATCCGCCATCAACCTGCTGTATTTTTCTTCAAGGTTTCTGCCAATAAGACCCTTGATCTTCACTGTTTCACTTTCCACATCCCCTGCTTTCACGCCATAATTACCGGTATGCACGTTGTTCATGATCAGCACCTGCCCGAAATAACTGGGGTCTGTAAACACTTCCTGATAACCGGTCATTCCGGTATTGAAACAAAGTTCACCAGAAGCAGTTCCAATTTTACCAAATGAACGGCCATGAAAAACCATTCCATCTTCCAAAATAAGCAAGGCGGGGACTGAATTCATTTCTTGTGTTGGCATGAGGGGAATTTGGATGCAAAATAAAAAAGGCAGGACCAAAAGACCTGCCTTTAAAAGAAATTATTTATCAACATTTTTCTTATTCAGAGGCAGTTGATTCTTCGGAAGTGGCTTGCGCTTCAGCAGCAGGAGCTTCTTCAGTTGCAGCGGCCTTTTTCTTGGCTCCACCACTTCTTCTGGTTTTCTTGGCTGGTTCAGCAGCAGTTGCAATACCCTTTCCGTAGATCTCGTTGTAATCAACCAATTCAATCATTGCCCTTTCAGCGTTGTCACCCAGACGGATGCCAAGTTTGATGATCCTGGTGTAGCCACCTGGACGAGCAGCAACCTTAGGACCGATTTCAGTAAACAATTCTTTTACTGCGGTCTTGTCTTGCAAATATGAGAATACAATACGGTGGTTATGCATGATCTGCTCTTTGCTTTCCACCTTTTTTGTCTTGGTGATCAAAGGCTCGATGTACGTACGCAATGCTTTTGCTTTGGCGTGAGTTGTTACAATACGCTTGTGCATGATCAGCTGGCTCGCCATGTTGGACATGAGGGCCTCGCGGTGTGCCTTTTTACGGCCTAGATTGTTGATTTTGTCTCCGTGACGCATGACTGTTGAGTTTAAAGCTGTACCGTGTCAGGAATTACAGCCTGATAAAAAATAGGTTTCCCTTATTAAAATTCGTCGATATCGATACCCAATTTGGCAAGATCCATTCCGAAATGAAGGCCTCTTTCCTGAAGTACCTGCTCAATTTCAGACAATGATTTCTGTCCGAAATTCCTGAACTTCATGAGGTCTTCCTGCTCATACTGTACCAGCTGGCTAAGACTGTTGATCTTGGCTGCCTTCAAACAGTTGAATGCACGTACAGAAAGATCGAGGTCTTCCAAAGGTGTTTTCAGCACTTTCCTCAATTGGAGGGTTTGCTCATCTACCAGGTCTTCCTTCTTCTCTTCCTTGTTATCGAAAGTGATGTTTTCGTCTGTGATGATCATCAGGTGCTGGATCAAAATCCTTGAAGCCTGCTTTACAGCCTCTTCAGGATGGATTGTTCCGTCAGTAACCACATCAAGCAACAATTTTTCGAAATCTGTACGCTGCTCAACACGGGTGTTTTCGATGGCGTACTTTACATTCTTGATTGGCGTGTGGATTGAGTCAATCGGAATAAATCCAAATGGTGCCTCTTTCTGCCTGTTGTCCTCGGAAGGAACGTATCCCCTTCCTTTTGAAATGTGCAACTCAATGTTGAGTTTTGCAGAAGGATCCATGGTGCAGATGAGCAACTCAGGATTCATTACTTGGAAGGTTCCAGTCACCTCATCAATCATGCCTGCAGTGAAATCTGATTTTCCTTTGATGGAAATTGTCAGTTTCTCTGTCTGTACATCATGGTCGAGGATCTTTTTGAACCTGATTTGCTTGAGGTTCAAGATTATTTCTGTAACGTCTTCTACAACACCTTTCAGTGTAGCAAATTCGTGGTCAGCACCTTCAATTACGATACCAGTGATGGCGTATCCTTCGAGTGAGTTCAATAGAACCCTGCGAAGTGCGTTACCAATGGTAACTCCATATCCTGGTTCAAGCGGACGGAATTCGAATTGTGCTTCGAAGTCGGTTGCTTTCTGGAGGACTATTTTGTCCGGCTGCTGGAAATTTAAAATGGCCATATTTAAACTCCTTTTACTTGTTAATTCCCAATTGTCTTGGGAAAACGGGTGATATGAAACCCAGATGCCATGAGGCATCAGGCAGATTACTTAGAATACAATTCAACAATCAACTGCTCCCTGATGTTTTCAGGAACATTTTCCCTTACAGGGAATGTGATGAAGGTTCCTGACATTTGGGCCTCACTGAAG
Organism: Chitinophagaceae bacterium; assembly: GCA_021738605.1. Classification (GTDB taxonomy): domain Bacteria; phylum Bacteroidota; class Bacteroidia; order Chitinophagales; family Chitinophagaceae; genus Pollutibacter. The sequence continues at coordinate 13,015 of JAIPBY010000003.1, forward strand.
TCAACCCATCCAATTTTTGGATTTCTTGGTCTCATCAGGGACTTGATGTTCACACTCTCCTTGCTCTTGTCAGCGATGGTGATGACATCACCAGGCTTCAACTGGTATGAAGGGATGTTAACCACCACATCATTCACCATAACGTGCTTGTGTGAAACAAGCTGACGTGCAGCTGGACGGGATGGAGAAATACCCATGCGGTATACAGTATTATCGAGGCGTGACTCCAACAAGATGATGAGGTTTTCACCAGTAACACCTTTGATACGAGCTGCTTCTTCAAATGTCTTGCGGAACTGACGCTCCAAAAGACCATAAGTGTACTTAGCCTTTTGCTTTTCCTTTAGCTGGATAGAATACTCACTCGGCGCCTTGCGCTTGCGTGACGCTCCATGCTGACCAGGAGGAACACTGTTCTTGTCGAGATACTTGCCATTTCCGAGGATCGGCTCACCGAACTTCCTACAGATTTTTGTTTTGGGACCTGTGTAACGTGCCATTGTAATTTGTTTTGATTTTTTAAGAAATGACAGTGGATTATTAAAAAATCATAAAACTGAATCTCCTGCCCTATTATAAATAATAATTATACGCGACGCTTCTTTGGAGGACGGCAACCATTGTGTGGAAGTGGAGTAATGTCCTTGATCATTACAACCTCAATCCCGGAATTGGCAAGGGCACGAATGGCACCTTCCCTACCTGCACCTGGTCCTTTAACATATACATCAACCCTTTTCAGGCCTGCCTCAAGTGCTACGCGTGAAGCATCTTGTGCTGCCATTTGGGCTGCATATGGAGTATTTTTCTTTGAACCCCTGAAACCCATTTTACCAGCACTGCTCCAGGAAATTACCTGTCCAGCCTTGTTGGTCAAACTGATGATGAGGTTGTTGAAGGTGGCGTTGATGTGGGCATCTCCGAAACTATCAACTTTTACCACTCTTTTCTTCGCAGCCGCTTTGGCGCTGTTTTGTTGTGCTTTTGCCATAATTTTTTAAAATAGGTACTCAAAGAAAATCAGTCTTTTCAGACCCTGTTCAACCCTCGATTGCACCCGATTTTCCGGCGATGAACAGCAAAATGATGGTGCAGGATATAATGAGAGAAAAGCGGCATAGCCACTTTTCTGTTTCATTTATTTCTTGGCGGCCTTTTTCTTGCCAGCAACCGTCTTACGCTTACCCTTTCTTGTACGGGCATTTGTTTTGGTACGCTGACCCCTTACAGGCAGTCCCTTACGGTGACGAAGACCACGGTAACAAGCGATATCAAGCAAACGCTTGATAGACATTTGTGTTTCAGAACGCAGTTGACCTTCAACCTTGAACTCATTGGTGATGATTGTCCTGATCGCATTCAGTTCATCGTCATCCCACTGGTTTACTTTTTTATTTACGTCAATTCCTGCCTTTCCTAAAATGTACTGGGCAGTTGACACTCCGATACCATAGATGTAAGTGAGACCAATTTCTCCCCTTTTGTTCTTTGGCAAATCAATACCTGCGATACGGGCCATAGATGTTTATTGTATTTGTTCGATTGAATGATTGAGTAAAGATTAACCCTGGCGTTGCTTATAACGTGGATTTTTCTTGTTGATCACATAGAGTTTACCTTTCCTGCGGACAATCTTGCAATCCGCACTGCGCTTCTTAATGGATGCTCTTACTTTCATATCTCTGGTTTGGGCTCCTTGGAGCGGTTTTTATTTATACCTGAAAATGATTCTCCCCCTTGTCAAGTCGTATGGACTCATCTCAACCCCAACCCTGTCACCTGGAAGAATTCGGATGTAGTGCATCCTCATCTTACCTGAAATGGTTGCCAATATCTCATGCCCATTTTCTAACTTCACCTTGAACATAGCATTGCTTAGCGCCTCTATGATATTACCGTCCTGTTTAATGAGTGCTTGTTTTGCCATGGTTTTTGGGAGCGCAAAGATAAGATAATCAACGGAATTAGTAAAAAAACTTTAAGATATTTTAACGAAAGGTCAAATTCCCTTCTTTATCCCGGTATTGTCAACTGAAAAGAAAGTTAAGAAAAACCTACAACTATCTGATATTCAATGATATGAAAAAAATAGTGCTGCTTTCTGATACACATGGATTCATGGATGAGAGATTCCTCTCCCACTTCAAGGGAGCAGATGAAATTTGGCATGCCGGAGACATTGGCGAAGGGAGCATCCTTGAGCAGCTGTCGACCTATGCCCCAATGAAAGCTGTTTATGGAAATATTGACGGGCATCCGTTGAGGCATGAACTTCCAGAATGGCTTGAGTGGGAAACTGAACAGGTGAAAGTGATAATGACCCACATTGGTGGAAGACCTCCCAAATATGTTGGAGGGGTGAAAGAAAGGATTGCCAGTGCCAAGCCAGCCATTTTTGTCTGCGGGCATTCCCATATCCTGCTGGTGCAGTTTTATGCAGGATTCAACTGCCTTCACCTCAATCCAGGCGCAGCAGGTAGATCAGGATGGCATAAAGTACAAACCCTGCTGAAGTTTTGCATAGATGGAAGTGACATCAAGCAAATGGAAATCGTAGAGCTGAAACGATTGCCTTCGAAATGAGAAATGATTACATGCCTGGGAACCATGGCCTGCCGATTTCCCTGAATGGCCAGGGCACAGCTACCAAAATCAACAGCAGCGCTAAAATGAAATAACGGAAAGCCTTTTTGTACTTTTCTTCGTCGGATACATTTTTCTTGGCCATCCCATGCCCAAGGGTAATCAATACAATGGCCAAAATCATTGAAACAGGATGCTCCATTTGAAAAAATCTCAGGTATGGATCTTTCATCATAGAAACACCTTCAGGCTTAACGTATGAAAAAATGCCATAACGACCCAGCAACCATTGATACAAGCCCAACAATAATGTAATATGTCCAGCAATCATGGTCATCAACCAAACCTTTTTGTCTCCGGCTGCAAATGCTTTCTGCCCCTTCCATCCTGAGAAACTTTTGTAAATGGATACCAAAAGAAGTACGAGAATGATCCAGCGCAGAAGGTTGTGTAAATGAAGGAGTCCGGTTTCCATGATTGTTGTTTTTATACCTCTCAAAAGTAAAGTAAGCAATCCAATAAAATGGAATAGGACTAAAAAAAAATCATCATCCTTTCTGTTTAACTTGCAGCATGGCTGCGTTACAATTTGAATTGGAGAAAAAAGACCCTTCCTCCCAGGCAAGGGCAGGAACCATCACTACAGACCATGGCGTGATCCAAACACCCATTTTCATGCCGGTGGGAACAGCTGGCACCGTCAAGGCTGTTTCACAACAACAACTGAAATCTGACGTGCAGGCCCAGATCATCCTGGGCAATACCTACCACCTCTACCTTCGACCAGGATTGGAAGTATTGCAATCTGCAGGTGGATTGCACGCATTCAATGGATGGGACAGGCCGATACTTACGGACAGTGGCGGCTACCAGGTATTTTCACTGGCTGCCAACAGAAAAATCAGTGAGGAAGGGGTTGTGTTCCAAAGCCATATTGACGGTTCCAAACATTTGTTCAGCCCGGAAAAAGCGATCGACATTCAGCGGGTCATCGGAGGGGATATCATCATGGCTTTTGATGAATGCCCACCCTACCCCAGTGAATACAAATATGTCAAAAACTCAATGGAGTTGACCCACCGTTGGCTGGACAGGTGTTTCACCCAAATGGACAATACAGAACCATTATATGGGCATACCCAGAACCTTTTCCCCATTGTGCAGGGTGGAACAGAGAAGGACCTGAGAAAAGCCTCCTGCGAGTTTATTGCGTCAAAGAATGCAGTGGGAAATGCCATTGGAGGCCTCAGTGTGGGTGAACCCACTGAACTGATTTATGAATACTGTGGATGGTCCTGCGAGCATCTCCCAGAAAACAAACCGCGCTATCTCATGGGCGTTGGCACGCCAGCAGATTTGCTGGAATGCATCTCGCTGGGCGTCGACATGTTTGACTGTGTAATGCCCACAAGAAATGGAAGGAATGCCATGCTTTTTACCACAGAAGGCATCATCAATATCGACAACAAGAAATGGGAAATGGACCATTCGGTTATTGATCCGGGCCTTGAGAATGAGACATCACAATATTATTCCAAAGCCTACCTGCGCCACCTGATCAAAAGCAAGGAGATCCTGGGGTTGACCATTGCCAGCATACAAAACCTGGCCTTCTATCTTTGGCTGGTCACAGAAGCAAGGGGACAGATCATGAAGGGCAGTTTTTCCTCTTGGAAAAAAGACATTCTACCAGTGATCACCAGGAGATTGTAATCTGTTTTTTTGACTACTTTAGTACAATCATCGCAGCAGAAAATTATCATCATGAAAAAGTATCTCTACCTGTCAGCTGTATTTTTTCTCATCGCAAACTTCACCATGTCTCAGGAAACAACACTATTTGAAAAGCAACTTTTCATATCTGGAGAAGATACCTTGCCATGCAGGATCCTGACACCTGTCAATTTCAAAATGGGAAAAAAATACCCCCTGGTTATTTTTCTGCATGGATCAGGAGAAAGAGGAAACGACAATGAAGCCCAACTGAAATGGGGAGGCGATCTTTTTATGGATTCTGCCAACAGGATCAATTTTCCTGCGATTGTTGTTTTTCCACAATGTCCTAAAAACGACAAATGGGGAGAGTACAACAAAAATAACCCGAAAGACAGCACGGGCTATGATTTCAGCACAGATGCGCCCATGCGTAAACCCTTGAAATTGGTCAGTGATTTTATCGATACCCTAGTCAGCGCTGGACAAGTTGACGTGAGACGCATATACATTGGAGGATTGTCCATGGGTGGATTTGGCACGTTTGAATTGCTTTGGAGAAGGCCAGGATTTTTTGCTGCAGCCATCCCCATCTGTGGAGCCGGAAATCCAGAAAAAACATCCACCTACAAAGCCAACTTTCCCATGTGGATCTTTCATGGCGAAAAAGATCCGGTGATTCCTGTAGCCAATTCCAGGCTGATCTATGAAACAATGAAAAAAACAAACAACAAGGTGCGCTATACTGAATACCCGGGCGTCGGACACAACAGCTGGGCGAATGCCTTTGCTGAGCCAACGCTCCTGCCTTGGCTTTTTGAACAAAAATTGTCTGCTAAAAAGAAGTAGGCAATAAAGTACCCTTGGGCAAGTAGATCAAAGGATTAGGCTACACCCTACCTGAAGATTTCTTCCGGATGCTGGATTGTAAAACCTGCTACCAAATGCATTGATATCATTGCCAAGGCTATACACCGCATCACCCATGTTGTCAACCAGCAAAAATAATTCAGCCTGTTTTTTTGCAACAGCCCCCTTCCACCCGAACTTTCCCTGCCAAAGACGATAGGCTTGTGCATAGAATGTATTGGCATCATTGAGGGGGATTTTTCCGGCATAATTCAAATTGATGTTGCAGAAATAATGCTGGAAAAAAGAGGCCTGTACTGAGAAATTATACACGTCTTTTGGAACACCGGTCATTTTTTTTCCTGCATGGCTGATGTTGGCAACAGTATAGGTACCAAACCTGAAATCATTAACTGTCAGGGCCTGTGTCACTTTCAGTAACTGAAAAATTTTACCTTGAGGCCTGTTGATCAACAACCAAGACAATTCCGCTTCAATGCCTTTCTGTACTGCAGTTCCAGCATTTACAAAATATTCTGCTCCGGATGCATTCACCTGCCTAACAATGGCATCTTTCAAGTCAAATTGAAAGACAGTGGTACTGAAAAAAAACCGTCCCTGATCCGCTGACAACTTCATCCCGAGCTCCTTGTTTAACCCATATTCTGCCTGTAGTCCTGCATAAAGCCCACCGGCAGAAGGTCTGATCTCTGCAAGGGTGGGCGATGAATATCCTTTCGAAACCTGACCATAAAAAGCAAGGGCCTGGAAAGGATGAATGGTCAGTGCAAACCTTGGGAGCAACTGGGCATCGAATGCAATATTTTTTTTACCAGAGGCTGGCAATCCAACTGTCCTCTCTATGGCATAATTGAAACTGTTGACACTGATTCCTGCCTGCACCTGGATGAAGGCAAACGGATGAACACTGAGCTGAGAAAAAACGAATTGCTGGCGTGCAACAACCATATCCCTTACCATTTTTCCATCGGATATCCCTTTGTTATTTCCGCTGCTGTCAATGGTATAATCACCCCGTTGTACCTCTACCCCATTGACCCATTGCAATGGAAACGGAAGCTTTGTTTCATATACAAATTTTGAACGGATGCCTAGATTGGCCTCTTTTCTTTTTTCAAAATTGGTGATAAAGGGATTTTTAAAGCCAGTAATGGATGTTGAAAAAGAAGTGACCATTTTCCAGTGGTCAGACAAAATAAAACTATTGGAGATCCCTAGCATTGCAGTCTTGTTAAAAATACCTGCACGCTGGTCCCTGGCAGAGGGAATGGTGCTGGTGGCTGGCCTTGATTGGCGTGGATTGGCATTGAATTGAACGAGGTTCAGCCCTCCAGGTGTCTGGTAGGAAAGGTCTGCCAACAGCAACAACAATTCTGTTGTGACTTGATCATTAGCCCTGATCTTGACACCCAGCTGAATATTATCCTTGCGCATGCGGCTATTGTCTCTGAATCCATCGGATTGGGCATGGCCCTGCAAGGCACTGATAGAATAGCCGCCTTGTTTTAATTGGTATTGCACCGATTCATTAAAAGTCCCAAACCGACCGGCCGATGTCTTGACACTGAGCATGTTGGTATCTTGCTTGGATTCACCAGACAGATTCGCTCCCGAGAGCAGCAGGGCACCGCCGGTTCCTGCGCCGTAGATGCTACCTGCTGGCCCTTTGATAACTTCGGCCCCACCAATGCTGTTGACATCCAACAGGTTGAGGTATGCATTGCCCCCAGCATCGGTAAAGATCATGTCATCCATATAAACTTTTACATTCCGAACTCCAAAAGGAGACCTGAGCAAACTCCCGCGAATAGACAACCTGTAACTCCCCGGAGACCGTTCCTCCATTCGCACTCCAGCAACAGCATTGAATGCTGGCAAAATACTGTAAGATGAAAACTGCTGCAATTCAGCCTTGCTGATGGTTGAAATGGCTGCAGGAACCTGTATGCGCTTTGCATTTGACTCATATCCCCTGATCACAATGGATTCCATTGGAGCAACAGAGTCTTTTTTCTCCTGCCCAAGAGCCTGAAATGCAACAAATATGAATGCCAATAAACTGATGCGGATTTTCATCACTGTTCAATTGAAATGGTCAAAAAAAAACCCGGCATAACCGGGTTCTTCTATAAAGATAATCTTCTTATTTGTTCATGTACATCACTTCCTTCACCAATTTCACCGTACGGCTTACATCAGGAAGGTAGGCTGCTACCAGATTGGGCGCATAGTGCATGGGGGCGTCAGCTGCCGTTATCCTCCTGATAGGAGCATCTAGGTAATCAAACCCTTCTTTTTGGATTCTGTAGGTAATTTCTGATGAAATAGATGCATAGGGCCATTGTTCTTCAACAATGACAAGCCTGTTGGTCTTTTTAACACTTTCGAGGATGGTATACCAATCAAGAGGCCTGATGGTGCGCAGGTCAATGACTTCAGCGCTGATGCCCTCTTTTTCCAGTTCTTCTGCAGCACCCAGGGCAACCTTCATCATTTTATTGAATGATACGATGGTCACATCCCTACCGGGTCTTTTGATGTCTGCCTTTCCAATGGGGATCAGGTACTCTTCTTCAGGAACCTCTCCTTTGTCGCCATACATCACTTCACTTTCCATGAAAATCACCGGATCATCATCACGGATTGCGCTCTTCAAGAGTCCTTTTGCATCATATGGATTGGATACTGAGATTACTTTTAGGCCAGGTATGTTGGCGTACAGGCTTTCAAAGGCAGTGGAGTGTTGTGCACCCAACTGACCCGCTGATCCATTGGCTCCCCTGAAAACGATTGGGCAACCCACTTGTCCACCACTCATGGCCAGCATTTTAGAAGCTGTATTCAGGATCTGGTCCAGCGGCAATACTGCGAAGTTCCAGGTCATGTACTCAACAATTGGCCTTAAGCCGTTTTGGGCTGCACCCACAGCAATTGCAGTGAAGCCAAGTTCTGCAATAGGCGTATCGATAATCCTCTTAGGGCCGAACTCGTCGAGCATACCCTGGCTTACCTTGTAGGCACCATTGTATTCAGCAACTTCTTCTCCCATGAGAAAAACCCTGTCGTCTCTTCTCATTTCTTCCTGCATCGCCTCTCTGAGGGCTTCGCGAAAAGCAATAATCCTTCCCATAAATACTGTTTAAAAGTGATGCAAAAGTATTGCATGAAGGGGATTCCAACAAATGTTGTTTGGGACTTTGCAAGTCCGCTTCAAAACAAAAAACCCCGCACTTGCGGGGTTTGTATGTTCAGGCGTTGATTCTTTTGTGATTTGGTTTCATAGTCATGACGCCTTGGCTATAACGTAGGATTGGATTTAGGCTTTTTTAGGTATTGGATTGGGTTGGTTTTTTTAGGATATTGGATGCTGGTTTTATCTGGATGTAGGTTGGAATTTGTCTTGCTTTCGGGTTGTTTGTGACGCCCCTGCCGCGTTGACAATGTAAAAATAGGATGGGTTTCTGGCACATAAATGCTTTTTCCAATTGTATTTATAAGATTACGTATTTCTGCTTACGGTGTTTGCTTAAGGGTACGTAACCTGCGTAAAATATCAGTCTATATAGAGTATTGTGGATGAAAATGGCTTGAGGATAATTGTTCCATTTGCTGCTTTCCCCGATGACACTACACGGTTATTCATGATGAAGACCTTTTGCATGGCATTTCCCAAATTGAAAGACTGTTGCGCTGCAGATCCATTGTAAATTACCCTGATTTTTTTCCAGCTATCACCTGCTGCAGCGCCATTGATTTGGTAAGACACAATACCTGGCTGGGCTGATTGGTCAAAATTGATCAGGCCAACTATTTCTTTCTCGGTAGTCAGCCTGAAAGCAGGATGTGATTTTCGCATCTTGACCAGGGACTGTACATATTGGAAAACATCGGCGTTTTGGGCTTTGTCTTTCCATTGGATGACATTAATGCTGTCGCCTGCGTTGAAAGAATTTTCCACCCCTTTCTTGGAGCGGAGAAACTCTGTTCCTGCATGTAAAAAAGATATGCCCTGAGAGGTCATCACAATCGTCAATGACAATTTGTGCATCTCTTTTCTTAGTAACAGATCATCCTTTTTATTGGAAATGGCCAGCTTATCCCACAACACATGGTTATCGTGGCATTCACAATAACTGACAACCTGTGATGGGGCATTGGCATAAGGCCCTTTTGAATAATTCACTTTTGCATAATCAACCTGTGGATGCCTGCAGGCAGCAGTCACACCAAACTTGATGCTTTCTTCCATTCCCTTCTTTCCTGAGGCAAAACCCTTGTCTTCGTGTTCAAACACACTGCCTTTGATGCCATCCCTCAGGTCGTCACTGAAAACAGCAATCCTATCAAGCTGGTAGGCATTTTTTTTCAAGGCCCTCAGGGAGTCAGGGATGGGTGAACTTCCAGCAGTCCATCCTTCGCCATACAAAAGGATATCAGGTTTTATCTTGTGCAAAGTTGCAGAAATCTGGTTCATGGTTTCGATGTCATGGATGCCCATGAGGTCAAACCTGAAACCATCAATATGAAACTCTTTCACCCAATACTCCAAAGATTCCAGCATGAACTTTCTCATCATCGGGCGCTCACTGGCTGTTTCATTTCCACAAGCAGATGCATTGGAAAATGATCCGTCTTCTTTCTGCCTGTAGTAATACCCAGGCACCAGTTGATTGAAATAAGAATTCTCTGTCAGCATGGTATGGTTGTACACCACGTCCATGACCACACGAAGGCCTTTCCTGTGCATGGCCTGGACCATTTGTTTGAATTCTTTTATACGTGTTTTCCCATCTGCGGGGTTGCTTGCATAAGAACCTTCAGGTGTATTGTAATTGAGTGGATCATAGCCCCAGTTGTATTGTGCACTATCTGGCCTGGACTCATCCACACTGAAAAAGTCATACGATGGAAGCAAGTGGATATGGGTTACGCCCAATTCTTTCAAGTGGTCGAGGCCAGTTTTCACCCCAGAAGAATGAACAGTTCCTGATTCTGCCAGTCCGAGAAACTTACCCTTAGCCTTGATGCCTGATGCGGGGTCAATGCTGGCATCCCTCACATGCAATTCATAAATGATGGCATCAACGGGTAATCCGCCTATGCCAGGCTTCAACCCTTTTCTGTTGCTGAATGCTGGTGATCTGTCCATGATCCAATCCTGTGGGTTGGTTTCATTCATGTCAACCACGACGGCACGCTTTCCATTAGTACCAACTGCCTTGGCATAGGGATCTGGGACATCATGCAACCAACGGCCCTTTGTAAATATCCTGAAAGCATAATAGCTTCCTTTTTTGTTCCCCAAAACGGTTTTGACCCAAGTGCCATTTTCAGCCTTTTCCATGGGCAAACTTTCCCGCTGTTCATTGCCAAGAGATGAGGAATAAAAAACCAGTTCAACTTTTTCTGCAGTCGGGCTCCAAATGCGAAAGCTGGATGAAGAAGCTGAATATTTCAAGCCCAGATCACTTCCTGCATAAACAGGATAATGTTCGGTATTGAAGAACTGGCTGAATCCAAACATTCCCTGGATCATCAGTAATAAAATTAAGAATGATTTCTTCATTTTAGTCATGAATTCTAGTGATTAGATCAATGTGTTTCCGGAGCAAGCGACCAATGTTCAGGGGAACGCCAGAGCCCTGACAACAAGAGCTCGCGCATGAAGAAAAACTCCTTAGGAAGCCTATCATACATCCTTGAAAAAAGTTCTTCATGTGCCAATACTTCTGTTTTCCAGGCCTCCCTGTCTACTTCCATTACGGCATCATATTGCGATGGAGTAAAGGACAGGCTCCCCCAATCGATGTCTTCATATTTGGGAACCCATCCAATAGGACTTTCTATGGAAACAACCTCTCCGTATACCCGCTCTACTACCCATTTCAGCATGCGCATGTTTTCACCGAATCCAGGCCAGATGAAGTTCCCTTCCATGTCCTTGCGGAACCAGTTTACACCAAATATCCGGGGTGGATTGGGAATGTTGCGGCCCAACTGCAACCAATGGTTGAAATAATCAGCCATATGGTAACCACAGAATGGCAGCATGGCAAATGGATCCCTTCTCACCTTTCCAATCTCTCCAAACGCTGCGGCAGTGGTTTCTGAACCCATGGTAGCTCCGAGGTAAACCCCGAAATTCCAATTGAATGCCTGGTAAAGCAAAGGTATTGTCGTACTTCTTCGACCACCAAATATAAAAGCACTGATGGGAACACCAGCAGGATTTTCCCATTCAGCATCGATGCTGGGGCATTGATGGGCGGGAGCAGTAAACCTGGCATTCGCATGGGCAACCGGTTTTCCTGAGCCGGGATCATGGAGTTCTCCCCTCCAGTTATAAATAACCTTGGGTACTTCTTTGGTCAGGCCTTCCCACCATACATCCCCCTCGGGGGTAATGCCTACATTGGTGAAAATACTGTTGCTGGACAAGGCCTTGATGGCATTGGGATTGGTCTTGGCATTGGTGCCTGGGGCTACCCCAAAATAGCCATATTCGGGATTGATGGCGTAGAGTTTTCCATCTTTCCCGGGTTTTATCCAGGCTATATCGTCTCCTACTGTCGTTACTTTCCAGCCCAGAATGTCTTCTGGTGGAATCAGCATGGCAAAATTTGTCTTTCCACAGGCACTGGGGAATGCAGCCCCCAAATAGGTTTTTCTTCCCTTGGGGTCTTCAACACCCAGTATCAGCATGTGCTCTGCCAACCATCCTTCTTCCTTGGCCATCACAGAAGCAATGCGCAATGCAAAACATTTCTTTCCCAAAAGTGCGTTTCCGCCATATCCAGAACCATAGGATGCAATGGCCCTGTCTTCAGGATAATGCACAATGTATTTTGTAGTGGGGTTGCAAGGCCATGGAACATCTTGCTGCCCGGGCTCAAGCGGTGCGCCCAGTGAATGAAGGCATTTGATGAATTCACCATCTGTGCCCAACAATTCAAGCACCTTGTCTCCTACCCGCGTCATGATGTGCATGTTCACCACAACATAGGCTGAGTCAGTGATTTCAACACCAATTTTTGAAAGCGGCGAGCCCAAAGGCCCCATACAAAAAGGGATCACATACATGGTCCGACCCTTCATCGAACCGGAAAAAACCCTTTTCATCTTCACCTTCATTTCTTTGGGGTCTACCCAGTTGTTGGTAGGTCCTGCATCCTCTTTTCTCCTGCTGCAGATGAAGGTTTTGTCTTCCACCCTGGCTACATCACTTGGGTCAGAATTACAAGCAAAACTATTGGGCCAACGTTCCTGGTTCAACTTGGTGAAAGTTTTGCTGTCCACCAATAATTGACACAATTCGTCATATTCCGCTTTTGAACCGTTGCACCAGTGGATGTCTGTTGGGGCGCAAACTGCTGCCATTTCCTGGACAAAATGAACAAGCTCGTTATGCTGCAGAAATGCAGGCTGATTTGTTGACATAGTGTTTTGTTTAGGATTAAACAAAGTTAATGTTTTACCATGCTCAATAGGTGTTGGAAAATCTGCTTTTACAGAAAACGATTAATCCGCAAAAATCATTAACTTTCAAGTTGAAACGATGTTTTTACCATGATGATACCCATACAATTGAAAAAAGCCTCCAAAAAAAAGATTTTGGTAGTATCTGCTGGACTGATGCTGATCGGTCTAACCCTTTATTTCATCACTTCTGGGAAAGAGGAAGAAGGTGGTGTGCCTGATGTGGTGGATTTCAATTTTCATGTCAGGCCTATCCTGTCTGACCGTTGCTTCAAGTGCCATGGGCCTGATGCCAACAAAAGACAAGCCAATCTTCGGTTGGACACTGAAGAAGGGGCCTACGCTGCATTGAAAGAAGATCCTTCTAAACATATTATTGTTCCTGGAGATCCCATGCAATCTGCCTTGTATGCCAGGCTGATTACTGCTGACACTGCTGAAGTTATGCCTCCCCCATCCTCCAATCTCAGCTTGACCAAAAATGAAATTGAGATCATTAAAAAATGGATTGCCCAGGGTGCCAAATACAAAAAACACTGGTCTTTCATAGCACCTGTCAGGCCCAAAGTGCCTGAGGCGGACGAAGACCTCAACCCAAGAAACCCCATCGACCATTTTATTTTCACGACCCTGGACAAAGTGGGCTTGGAGCCCAATGCTGAAGCATCAAAAGAAGCTTTGCTGAAAAGGGTTTCCATGGACATTACCGGGCTTCCTCCTACCATTGAACAACAAGAGCGGTTTCTTGCCGACAAGTCTCCCAATGCATATGAAAAAATTGTAGATGAATTGCTGGCCAGCAAACACTATGGCGAGAAAATGGCCATCCAATGGATGGACCTTGCGCGTTATGCCGATAGCCATGGCTACCAGGATGATGGCTTACGTACCATGTGGCCTTGGCGTGATTGGGTTATCCATGCCTTTAACAGCAATTACCCCTATTCCAAATTTCTCACCTGGCAATTGGCGGGCGACCTGCTCCCCAATCCGTCTAAAGAACAATTGCTGGCAACTGGCTTTAACAGGAACCATAAGATTACCCAGGAAGGTGGTGTGATTGATGAAGAGTACAGGATTGAATATGTAACCGACAGGACCAATACCGTTGGCAAGGCATTCATGGCCATCACGTTGGAATGTGCCAAATGCCATGACCACAAATACGATCCTGTATCACAAAAAGACTACTACAGCATGTTTGCGTTTTTTGACAAGGTTCCGGAAAAAGGGCTTGTCGGTACCATAGATGCCTCTTTTGCAGATCCTCCCAGCATGAAAATCAGTACTGCAGACGTTTCCTCCATATTGGCTTTTATCAACAAAAAAGACACGATGGATGTATCCGTGATGGTCATGAAAGACAGTGTTGGCATACGGGAAACACAGCTGCTCAGAAGAGGTGTGTACGATCAAAAAGCAGATACTGTTCAGATGGCTACTCCGGCTTCCATCCTAACGTATAACCCCAAAAAATATGAGCAAAACAGGCTAGGCCTGGCAAAATGGATGATCGATCCTCAAAACCCATTGACAGCAAGGGTTTATGTGAACAGGATCTGGCATGAGCTCTTTGGACGTGGGCTGGTGAAGACTTCAGGGGATTTTGGGATGCAGGGAGAACTGCCCTCACATCCTGAATTGCTTGACTGGCTGGCAGTTGAGTTCAGGGAATCCGGATGGGACATCAAAAAACTCATCCGATTGATTGTCACCTCCTCTACCTACAGACAATCGGCCCAAAGGACATCAGACAAATTCCAAAAAGATCCTGACAACAAATACTATAGTTTCTTTCCAAGGCTCAGGCTAAGTGCTGAACTGCAACGCGATTTACTGCTTACTGCATCAGGCATTTTGAATCCAGAAATTGGCGGACCCAGTGTGAAACCCTACCAACCCAAAGGCGTATGGGAAGCCACTACCTCCGGCAGGGGCGAACTGGCCAAATATATCCAGGACAAGGGCGACAAACTGTACAGAAGAGGTTTATACAATTTCATCAAAAGAACGGCTCCTCCACCAGCTTTGCTGATCATGGATGCAAGCACAAGGGATCAGTGTGAAGTGACAAGATCAAGAACCAATACACCCCTCCAAGCATTGGTATTGATGAATGATCCACAATTGCTGGAAGCCGCGAGGGTATTGGCCCAGCGCACTTCAAACCTGAACCTTTCCGAAGACCAAAAACTGGATAGGTTATTCAGGCTGGTGCTTTGCAGAAAAGCCAACGAGAAAGAAATGAAAATGCTCAAAGGATATTACCTCCAGGAAAAAAACAAATTCATTCAGCAGAAAGACAAGGCTGAAGGATTCTTGAAAGCAGGAGAATTTGAGCAAATTAAAACGAAGAATATCGCTGAAACAGCTGCATTGATGCAGGTGAACCAGATGATTTTCAATTTGGATGAAACCACTGTAAAATAAGATCATGGAAAATCAGGAGAAACAATTCAGGCTGAACGTTACCAGAAGACATTTTCTAACCAAAGCCGGATTGGGATTTGGAAGCGCCGCACTGGGCTCAATGTTGTTCAAGGACCAATTGTTTGGAGCTGATGCACAATCCTCAATACCTTTGGGATTGGCACAGTATGCACCTAAAGCCAAACGGATCATTTATCTTTTTCAGAATGGTGCCCCTTCCCAGTTGGAAACATTCGACTACAAACCCTTGCTCAACAAGATGCATGGTGAAGAATTGCCAGCCTCCATTCGCATGGGCCAGAGGCTTACCGGCATGACTGCCAACCAGGAAAAATTTCCACTTGTTGGCTCTTCATTTGGATTCTCACAACATGGCAAGTCTGGCGCATGGATATCAGAACTTTTTCCCAACATTGCTTCCATTGCTGATGATATCTGTATTGTCAAAACAATGAATACAGAAGCCATCAACCATGACCCCGCCCTGACATTTTTCCAAACAGGGGCACAACAGGGCAACAGGCCCAGCATGGGTGCATGGATGAGCTATGGACTGGGAAGTGAAAATTCTAACCTCCCTTCCTATACAGTTCTTCTCTCTCGTGGCCGTGGAAATGGACAGGGTGTTTATTCAAAATTATGGACCAACGGCTTTCTGGACAGCGTTCACCAGGGCGTTGTGTTCAGCAGCGGTGACGATCCAGTACTTTACCTCAACAATCCTGAAGGGCATGACAAGCAAAGCCGGAGAGACATGCTCGACCAGCTGGCAAAATTCAATGCAGAAGCATTCGACAATTTTGGGGACCCTGAAATCAATACCCGCATCAAACAATACGAAATGTCTTACCGCATGCAGAGTGCGGTGCCTGAACTGACAGACCTGAGCAAGGAGTCTGATAATACCATCAAAATGTATGGCCCGGATTGCCTTGTGCCTGGCACTTACGCAGCCAACTGTTTGCTGGCCAGAAAGCTCTCTGAATCTGGCGTTCGTTTTGTGCAACTTTACCACCAGGGATGGGATACGCATGGCAACCTGGTCAATGACATGAGGATGCAGGCAGAAGACGTAGACAGGGCTTCTGCTGGCCTGATCAAGGACTTGAAGCAAAGGGGACTGCTGGATGAAACACTGGTGATTTGGGGTGGTGAATTTGGACGGACCAATTATTGCCAGGGCAAGATTGATGGGGCCAACTACGGTCGCGACCATCATCCCAAATGCTTCAGCATCTGGATGGCCGGCGGTGGAATCAAACCGGGCACGGTATATGGTGAAACAGATGAATTCGGCTACAATACCATCAAGGATCCAGTAAGCGTGCATGATTTTCATGCCACCGTACTCCACCTGATGGGCATCAACCATGAGCAGCTCACCTATCGCCATCTGGGAAGACGTTACAGGCTCACAGACGTTGCCGGACAAGTAGTGAACGGAATTATTGCCTAATATTTTTCCAAAGAAAAAATATGTATGTCTAGACATCTTCTCGTGCTCTCCAACCTGCTGATCGTATTACAGGTTTTTCTTCTTTTGTTCTGTTTTTTAGACCTGAGCGTACTTCCACAGATTATATTGTTTGTAGGAAGATTTCATCCTGTTGTACTGCATTTGCCCATTACGTTAATCATTTTGTTGGTCCCCTTCTCTGTTTACCTCCAAAAAAGGACAGATACCGATGGTCTTACTGGCATATTTGATTTGATGCTTCACTACATCGCATTGATTTCAACGCTTACTGCACTTGCAGGATTTTTGCTGGCAGCAGATGGCGGATACGATCAGGAGTCACTCCGTGTTCATAAATGGCTTGGTGTTGCCGTCGCTTTTTCAACACATGCCCTTGTGTACATCAAAAAAACATTTGCACAAAACGCCATGGTATGGAACATTGCCATGTCTGCCACCCTAATTATCATGGTCGCGGGAAGTCATTATGGCGGAAACCTGACACATGGCGAAGGATTCTTTGCATTCAATAAAGAAAATAAACCAACCATCACCATCCCTGTGTTTACAGAAAAAACAACGGTTTACCAGGGTGCTGTTCAACCCGTTTTGGAAGCCAAATGCATCACCTGCCACAACGATAAAAAAATGAAGGGTGGACTCAACCTCAGTGCTTTTCAGGCGGCGGCCAAGGGTGGGAAAAATGGAGCAGCATGGGTTTCAGGAGATCCTGATAAAAGCTTGATGATTGAAAGGATGCTACTTGACATGGACGATCAAAAGCACATGCCACCCAAAGGAAAAGCCCAGCTCAGTAGTGTAGAAATTCTTTTGTTCAAGGAATGGATCAGGGCAGGCGCCAATCCAACCAAGACCTATCACTCCCTCGCAGCTACCGACACCCTCAAAACAATTGTCAGCAGCATCATCAATGTTGCACCGGTAGAAAAAGCAACCAAAACATATTCTTTTTCGGCCGCCTCCACCTCTACTATCGAGCAGCTCAATTCTCCCTTCAGGAGAATTCTTCCACTGGCCTCCAACTCACCTGCCCTGAGTGTCAAATTTTATCTCAAAGAAAAATATGACCTGAACATGTTGAAGGAATGCAAATCCATCGCGGAGCAGGTTGTTGAAGTCAATCTCTCCAACATGCCTGCCGATGACAAGGCCATAGAAGTGCTTTCTTCCTTTGAAAACATTGAGCGCATCAACCTCAATGGAACTGCCATTTCTGGCAAGAACCTGGGTGTATTAAAATCCAACAAACACCTTGAACAAGTTTCACTGGCCAGCACAGCAGTTGGTTTTGCCATGCTGGATGCGTTAGGAGCCATCCCTTCGCTAAAAAATGTTTTCCTCTGGAATACTGCACTCACTGCTCCTGAGTTGGATGCCATCAAGAAAAAGTTTCCAAAAATCAATTGGGATCTTGGCTATATTCCAGACAAGAATGAATTGCTCAAACTGACAGTCCCGAGATTGCTCGATGCAGACAAAAGGATTTATTCACCTGGTGAACTCATTGCCTTCAAGCCCCAGATGTCTGGCGTTCAGATCCGTTATACCATTGACGGCTCCAAACCAGATTCATTGGCCAGCATATTGTACACCAAGCCATTCCCTGTCATTGGTATGATGAAACTCAGGGCTATTTCGGTCAGCCCTGGATGGAAAACAAGTGATACAACTGACAATACTTTTTTCCTCAAAGGTTTTAAGCCTGACTCCATCAGGATGATCAATCAGGCAGACAAACAATACAAAGGACAGGGCGCAATTACCCTTACAGACCTTGTGAAGGGCGGTCCAGGCAACCTCAATGTCAATTGGTTGGGATATCGCGACAACTCTTTCAAAATTGGTGCCTATTTTTCAAAGGGCGAAGACATCCAGCAAATCCTGCTCAGCACGGTAGAACACATTGATGGATATATCATGCCCGCAAAAAAAATCATCATCAAAGGCGGCGACTCACCAACATCGATGAAGCTGCTCAAGACGATTGTTCCGGAACAGCCCAAGGAGAAAAGAAGAAGACACCTCATCCCATTTGTGATTCCATTGGAGAAAAAACAATACAAATACTTTGAAATTGAAGCATTCCCAGTCAATGTATTGCCCAAATGGCATCCCGGAAAAGGCGATAAGGGATGGGTCTTTGTTGACGAGTTGTTTTTTTATTGATGACCAACCGTCTATCCATATTTTCCAATTTAATCCTTGTATTGCAGGTTTTTTTGGTGTTGCTCTGCTTTGCAGACCTGAGTTCATTGCCTTCCACTGTTTTATTTGCCGGCAGACTTCATCCACTGATTTTGCATCTGCCGATCACCCTTATTCTTTTGCTCCTCCCGATTTCTTTATATGCAGCCAATAGCAAAGAACAAAAAAACATTGTAGCATTTTTTCAACTGTTGCTTCATGGTGTAGCATTGATTTCAACATTAACAGCCATAACAGGTTTCTTTCTTGCAGCAGGTGGATCATATGATGCTGATTCACTTTTCATACACAAATGGCTTGGGGTTTCTATCGCCTTACTTAGCCATGCCCTCATCTACCTATACAATCTGCTGCATACAAAACCAATGGTTTGGAATACCTTCCTGGCATTAACCATTTTGATTGCAGTCGCTGGGGGGCACTTTGGCGGTACACTAACACACGGTAAAAGTTTTTTTAGTTTCAGCAACAACAGAAAAGCTGTTTTGGCGAATCAATCTGAAACCGAAAAAATATATCCTTTTGCCGCCGCTTCAACATCTTCGATTGAAAAATTGAACAATCCTTTCAGGAGGGTATTGAAGGTTTCAGCAAAAAGTCCAGCCCTTGTTGTAAAGTTCTCACTAAAGGAAAAGTTTGACATTGAACAATTGAAAGCCTGCAAAGAAATTGCTGAACAAATTGTAGAGCTGAACTTGTCAGGCATGCCGGTTGATGACCAGGTTTTTCCAATACTTGCGGGTTTTGTAAACCTTGAAAAACTAAACCTCAATGCAACATCCATTTCAGGTGTTGGGATCAACGCATTAAGCGGATTAAAAAAACTGGAACAACTTTCTGTGGTAAACACCGCTGTTGGTCTGCAAGCAATTTTGCCACTGATCAATATGGCATCACTCCAGCATGTTTTCATTTGGAATACAAGGATTGAAGCCCAAGATCTTGTGCTGCTGAAGACCAAGTCACCCAAGATCAAGTGGGAAATAGGCTATCAGGCAAACAAAAATGAAATCCTGCAATTATCTCCCCCTTATCTTGAAGACAATGAAAACCTCATCTTTGAAAAAGGATTGAGTATTGCATTGAAAAATCCATTTCCCAATGCAAAGATCCGGTATACCACTGATGGATTAGACCCTGACTCAAGCAATGGAAACATATATACTAAAGCAGTCTATACAAAGGAATTGTTGAGAATCAAGGCCGTTACCACATTAGAAGGCTGGATTACAAGTGCAATTACAGACTTCACTGTCTATCCAAAAGGCATTGCATGTGATTCCGCAACCCTTTTGAGCAAACCGAACAGGGGCAGAACTTTTGGAGCAAAAATACTCATTGATGGTAAGAAAGGATACAGCCAGACCGCTGATCAATTGTACAACAGTTGGCTTGGCTTCAAAAAAGAAGACTTTAAGGCAGGTTTTCATTTTGGAAGCAATCCAATCCTACAGCAAATTGTGGTAAGCACTGCAGACATGACCAATTCCTCCGGAGCATCGGTTTTTCCTCCCACCAAAATAACCATCAAGGGTGGAGAAAATGCCAAAAAGATGAAAACAATTGGGGTCCTTTCCCCAGATATGCCCCTCATGCGCAGGCCCAATGCATCCATCCCTTATGTCATCCCCATTAAACCGGGCAAATATCCCTATATTGAAATAGAAATGTTGACACTGAAGTCACTTCCCGAATGGCACCAGGAAAAGGGGCAAAAGGGGTTTGTATTTTTGGATGAAGTGTTTTTTTATTAATGCATTCTAACAACCGAATCCGCTGATCGACGCAGTTGGCTTCCCAGTTCATACAACGCAAATCTTGGAAAAACTTCATAAATTTGCAGTATTTTCTCCTTCTTTCAAGCTCAATTCCACAACCCAGAACCCACTTTGATATCACAGCAAACCATACAAGAAATTCAAAACAGGATCGATATCCACGATATCGTAGGGGCTTTTGTTAAGCTGAAAAGACGGGGAACCAACTATATTGGCAACTGCCCTTTCCACAACGAAAAAACACCTTCCTTCACTGTTTCACCTTCCAAAGAAATCTACAAATGCTTTGGATGCGGAAAGAGCGGCAATGCCATCGGCTTTGTCATGGAGCATGAAAAATACTCCTATGTTGA
>JAIPBY010000131.1 GCA_021738605.1 Chitinophagaceae bacterium
TTGATGGTCCTCAAATCTTCCGTAATCCCATTTCACAAACAACAGGTTACTCAGGTATCTTCATCAATGCTGCAAAATATGCAACCAATGGTGCTGAGGTTGTTATTTCTGGTACACCCATCATGAAGAAGAACTTCTCTTGGGATGTGAATTTCAACTGGTCTACTTATAAGCAAACTTATGCTGAATTGCCTGGTGGTGCAGATTCAATCCTGGTTGGTGCATTGTATCTGAAAAAAGGTGACAGGCTTGATATTTATCAGGCTGGTGACTTTGCAAGGACATCTGATGGAAAGTTGATCAATGATGCTGGTGGACGCCCAATTGTTCTTCCTAAAGCACAACGTCTTGGTTTTGGGGCTCCAGATTGGTCATGGGGATTTATTAACAAGTTCAAGTACAAGTCTGTTTTCTTGACCATACAGTTTGATGGACGTGTCGGTGGTACCATGCAAAACTACATCAGGAAGCAAACCTTCCGTGGTGGACGTCATATCGAAACAATTGAGGGTGCATTGGGTACAGCAAGATACCAGGATACCAAAGGGATAAAATCTTATGTAGGTGAAGGTGTGAAGATTGTTTCTGGATCACCTGTTTATGACGCGGTAACTGGAAAGCTCACCAATGAGAAGAGCCTGACCTTCGCGCCTAATGACATCAAGACATATGCTCAGGATTATATTAGCCGTTATTATGGACAGGATGGTGGAAACCTTATCGACAAGTCGTTTTCAAAACTGCGTGAAATAACTCTTGGTTACGCTTTCCCTGAGTCCTTAATGAAGAAGACAGTGTTCCGTTCTGCCAACATTTCTTTTGTAGGAAGAAACCTGTTCTACTTCCAGGAGAAGCAAAACAAGGATGTTGATCTGGACCAGTATGCTGGTACACAAACTTCAACCTCATTGCAGACTCCTACAGTTAGAAGGTTTGGATTGAACATCAACCTTGTATTCTAAATAAACCCCAAAATCAAGGATAATGAAAAAGATTATATCGTATATCATGTTGATAGCCTTGTTTGCATCTTCTTGCAGCAAGACCTATGACAAAATGGAAATGAACCCCAACAATCCAGAATCAGTTCCTGCATCACTGATATTGAACGGTGTTGAAGTAAGTTTGGCCCCTGGTGCATGGGGTACCCAACAGCGTTGGAACCAGTTCTCTTGCTGTAATTATAACTATTACGGAAACCAGGAGTACAACTGGGGTGGCGCATCTTTGTCTTATGGTACGTTGAAAAACGTAATCAAGATGGAAGAAGAGGCCATCAAATCTGGTGCTTCAGCAGTAAATCCTTACAGCGCCATTGGAAAGTTTGTTCGTGCTTATTTGTTTTATCAAATGACCATGACTGTTGGTGATTTGCCAATGACTGAGGCATTGAAAGGTGCCGAAAACCTCAAGCCAAAGTACAATACGCAAAAAGAGGTGTTTTTACAAGTGAACAAGTGGTTGGAAGAAGCCAATTCAGATTTTGCTTCTTTGATCACAAAGGCTGATAATTCATTGCTTGGTGATTTCTACTACAACAATGATCTGAGGAAATGGCAGAAGCTTGTAAATACTTTTAGGCTTCGCGTGTTGATTACATTGAGCAAGAAAGAAGCAGACGCAGATCTGGCAGTAAAAGCTACTTTTGCCAAAATCATCGGTGGTGCATCAGCTTACCCTGTATTTACATCTATGGCAGATAACTTCCAGTTTGTGTATGTAAACCCTTTCAACAAGTATCCTTCAAATCCTGATAACTATGGATTTGATGCCACCCGTTACAATACATCCTCTACCTATTTGGGATTGTTGACCGCAAACAAGGATCCTAGGACATTTGTTGTTGCAGAGCCTGCAGGTTCAAAACTGAAGTCTGGTTTGTTACCTTCTGATTATGCTGCATATGTGGGAGCAAGTCCTGCTGCCGACCTTGCAGACATGTCATCAAAGGCTGGAACAAACAACGGCGCTGCATTTGTTCCCGGAGAATATTCTTTCAATGGTCGCAGACGTTATTACAGCTCTTACCTTGGAGAAAATACATTTATCGTTGGATACCCTGAAATGTGTTTTAACATGGCTGAAGCCATCAACCGTGGATGGATTACCGGTGATGCTGAGCAGTGGTACAAAAATGGCATCAATGCATCACATGGTTTTTATGGTATTAAAGAAGGCGCAAACACCTTTTACTACCTGAAAGCTGGTGGAAAAGTTACAGAAGGTGGCGACTATATCGCTTACAATGTTAATTTTGCTTTTGCTACTTTTTATGCACAGCCTGCAGTAAAGTATGCAGGAAACAATGCAACGGGTCTTGAACAGATCATCAAGCAAAAATATGTAGCCTTCTTCCAAAACTCTGGTTCTGAAGCCTATTTCAATTACAGAAGAACAGGTTTCCCTGCATTTGCCCAGGGCGGACCTGGTACTGGAAACAGCGGAAAAATTCCTCTCCGTTTCCAATACCCCGGTACAGAAAGAACAACCAATGGTACAAATTTGTCATCTGCCCTCACCAGCCAATTTGGTGGAAATGATGACATCAATGCAGCCATGTGGGTAATCAAATAAAGTTTAATTCATTTTTTTTCTCATAAGCAGTAGTCGGGCCCCTATTTCTATAGGGGCCTACTTTATTTACTTAATTTCTTTTTTTATATTGAAACATAAATCAAGCCACATGCGTATCAGATTATTTTTTATTCTTGGTGCATTCCTTTTTAATTGTGCTTTGCAGGCCCAGCAGAATAAATATTTGCAGGTTCCGGGTGTAAACCAATTTGCTACCATCAATCATTCGGGTGTATCAGTTCTCCCCAGTGGGCGATATGTAAAACCTGCAGGAAAAGTTTCCATGATAACCCATGATCCATTTGGCTTGACCATATCTCCCGATGGGAAAAAGGCAGTTGCCCTGCACAATGGGGTAATGACCATTTTCCACTTGGATCTTGATTCCATCGTTAGGGTACCTGATTATGGTAAAACGATTCCATCGCCTTTCAGCAAAGGCTCATTGCTGGGTGCTTCTTTTCACAAGGATAGCAGGATTGTATACTTGAGTGGGGGAGACAATGGAACTGTTATTGCCTATGACATCATTGCGCTTAAAGTTATCAATACCTATTTGCTGGATGGAAAAGTGGGCGATATTGATTTCAAAGACAGTTTTACTTCTGATTTGCTCTACAGTGCTACTGAAAATGAGTTGTTGGTGCTTGATCAGGCCAATTACCGTTTGGTTCGCATTGATTGCACAACCAAGCGCATCAAAGCAAGCATACCTGTAGGAAGATTACCATTCGGATTGGCATTGAGCCCCGACAAAAGAACTGCTGTAGTCGCCAATGTTGGCATGTATGCATATCCATTGGTCAAAGGAATGACCAAGGAAAACTACAATCAAATGGTGATCAATCACCACCCTTATGGCCACAACACCCCTGAGTCGAGAAATGGTACGGTTATTGATGGGAAAGAGATTCCAGGACTTGGTGATCCCAATGCTCCGGAATCCATGAGTGTTTTCACCATTGATTTAACTACCAATACCGTTACCTCAAAGTTGAAAACCGGGCACCTGGTTGGAGAAATGATTGAGGATGCTGAAGTAATTGGCGGCGCTAGTCCCAACAGCATTGCTATCAATGATCAGTTCGCTTATGTGACCAATGCAACCAATGACAATATTGCAGTAATTGATTACCGCAAAGGAAAAATTCTTAGGCATATTCCAATAAAAGTTGATCCGAATTTGGATGCTTTCAGGGGTTTACTGCCTTTTGGCATCACCATATCAAAAGATGGGTCAACCCTATACGTTGCATTGCTTGGGTTCAATGCAGTTGCGGTGATTGATACCAAAACCGACCAGACACTGGGCCTGATTCCTGCTGGTTGGGGGCCTTCACGGGTTAAATTATCCCCTGATGAAAAAGAAATCTACATCATCAGCAGCAGGGGTTTAGGCGCAGGCCCAAATGGAGGTAAAAACTTTGTCAGCCCTCCTCAAGGGACCTATGTTGGTGACATTCAGATGGCTACATTTCAGCGTCTTCCAACACCTGGTGTGAATCAGTTGAAAGCTTATTGGAAGGATGTGATTTCCTATACCTATGCACCAGTTGATGTAAAAAAGACCACAAACCCTTTGCCCAATTTTCCTGGCGAAAAGGAATCTCCCATCAAGCATATCGTTTATATAACCAAAGAGAACCGTACATATGATGAGGTATTTGGGCAAATGAAAACGGGGAAAGGGGATTCAAGCCTTTCAAGATTTGGACTTGGTGTTGATGTCCGGGTTAAGCGCAGATCGTTAAAAGTGAGCCCAACAGATAGCCTTGTGCTGACCAATGCCAATATTACGCCCAATCACCACAAGGTGTCTACACAATTTGCCTATTCAGATAATTTCTATTGTGACAGCGATGCATCCATCCATGGCCACCACTGGATGATGGGGGTAATTCCCAATGAGTGGGTTGAAGTGAATTCAAAAACGAACAAAACTGCCAATTATTTTTCTGCTGCTCCTGGCCGTCGATTTCCTGGCTCTACCGGTAGCATGGATCCAGAGGATTATGCTGAAACTGGAGGTTTATGGGAAGCATTGGAAAGAAAAAAAGTATCATTCTATAATTTTGGTGAGGCCAATGAAACGGCCCACGTGCGCGAAGAATGGATGGATACGGCTACAGGTGCTGCACATGGCGTAATGGTGCCCATGCAAAATGCAGCTTTCAAGAGAACCAGCCACAATTATGCAGGGTACAATACCAATATTCCTGATCAGTTCCGAATGAACCAGTTTGAGGAAGAATTCACCAAAATGTGGTTGAAGGGAAAAGAGAAAATGCCATCCTTGGTCACTGTTCAGATTCCCAATGACCATACTGCTTCTCCAAGACCGCAGGATGGATACCCTTATACACACAGTTATGTGGCGGACAACGACCTTGCTGTGGGAAGGATTTTGCATTTTCTTTCCAGAACTCCTTACTGGAAGAACATGCTTGTCGTCATAACAGAAGATGATCCACAAGGTGGGGTAGACCATATCGATGCGCATAGAAGTATTCTGATGCTGGCTGGTCCTTATGTAAAATCCAACCATGTATCACATACCCATGCCAATTTCGGATCCATCCTGAAAATGATTTACAATACGCTTGCAGTGCCGTACGTCAACCAATATGATGTAACATCCTCCCTGCTTTCAGATTTTTTTACTGACAAACCCAATTTTGCACCATATACCTTGGTAATGCCAGACAAAAGAGTATTCGACCCTTCTAAGGCCATGAAAAAATACAAGCGTGATTTGGATTGGAAAAAAATCATGCAAGGGCCAGCGATGGATGATGTGGATGAACAACGCGAAAACCATTACAAGAAAGAAAATTAATAAGTAAATTTGATGACCATGTCGGGAATAAAGGCTCTTTGGTTGTTCGGATTATCTTTTTCATTTTTTGGTGCGAATTCCCAAACATCAGCTGACTCGGTAAAGCGAATGGATGATGTCGTAATTACTGCCACACGGAAGTCAACAGCAACTGCCGTTCTACCCTATGCAGTAAACGTACTGGATCAAAATTCCATTCAAAGCCAATTGTCAAGGACTGTTCCAGAATCCCTGAGTGGAATACCAGGCCTTTTCATTCAGAAAACCAATCATGGAGGCGGATCTCCTTTTTTGCGAGGACTTACCGGTAACCAATCGCTTATTTTGGTGGATGGTATCAGGCTCAATAATTCCATTTTTAGGTATGGGCCTAACCAGTACCTGACCCTGGTTGATCCTTATCTTGTTGAGAAAATTGAAGTGATCAAAGGAACTGGTTCTGTGCAACATGGCAGTGATGCCATGACAGGAGTAATCAATATCCAAACAACTTCCCTTCAATTGGGTTCTAAGCCAAGCTGGAAGAGTAAGGTCCTGATAAGGTTATCTGAAGCTGGTATGGAATTTACACAGAGGCCTGAACTAAAGTATGAAGGCAAAAATTTTGCATTTGTAGTTGGTGCAAGCTCCAAGAAATTCGGCGATCTCAAAGGTGGAGACACCACTGGGTTTCAACGCCCAACAGGATATGGTGAGTTTTCATATGACATGAAAATGAAAATTGATCTTGGTGCGGATTGGAACATGACAGCGGCCTACCAATGGTTGAATCAAACCAATGTCCCAGTTTTTTACAAATACAGGTTGGAGAATTTTGCCATTAATACTTCTGATCCATTGAAAAGAGGTTTCGGTTATGTACAACTTCAAAAAAAATTCAAATCAGTTTTTTTCAAGCAGCTTGATGTTTTCCTTGCTGAGCAGATGATCAGCGAATCGAGGTATGCCCAAAGAAAAGGTTCACGCTTGCTTCGGTTTGAGAAAGATAACGCCAGGACAGTTTCTGCAGGGGCCGATTTGCTTGTTCAATTCAACAAGGTTTGGGATGTCAATACTGGAATTGAAACCTATAATGATTTGGTCAGCAGCAACCGTTCTGAAAAAGACGCCATTTCTGGTTCCGTAAAGCAACTCAGAGGCTTATATCCAGATCAGTCAACCTACTCCAATTTTTCGATCTACAACCTGCATCATTTGAATTTGGGTCGTTTAAAAGCAGAGGCTGGCGTGCGGTTTAACTTCTACACTGCGAAGATCACTGATACAACCTTGGGTAACGTAAAGATTTCTCCCAGTGCAGCAGTTTTTCAGGGAGGGTTGAATTACCAGCTCCTTAAACCCTTATTCCT
>JAIPBY010000132.1 GCA_021738605.1 Chitinophagaceae bacterium
GATCATCCTGCTTTCGTTGAAGCCGAACAAAAAGCTGCTGACCGCATCAACAAATTGATGTCCATCCAGGGCAAACAAACGGTTGAAAGCTTCCACAAGCGCCTCGGAAAAATCATCTGGGACAAGTGTGGTATGGCCCGTAATGCAGAAGGCCTGAAACAAGCCATTGAAGAAGTGAGGGCATTGAAAGCGGAATTCTGGTCTGATGTGCGCATCCCCGGAGAGATCAATGCAATGAACCAAGAGTTGGACAAAGCCGGTAGGGTAGCGGATTTCATTGAACTGGGCGAATTGATGTGTATCGATGCTTTGGAAAGAAATGAAAGTTGTGGCGGACATTTCCGTGAAGAGTACCAGACACCAGAAGGTGAAGCTTTGCGGGATGATGAAGGACACATGTATGTATCTGCCTGGGAACACCAGGAGAACAATTGGAACCTTCACAAGGAGCCCCTCAATTATGAAGTGGTAAAACCAAGCCAACGCAGTTACAAATAATATTTACAAAACAGATAACCTGATCATATGCAGCATTACTCAATGAACCTGAAACTCAAGGTCTGGCGTCAAAAGAACAGCAACGATAATGGTCATTTTGAAAACTATGATGTCAACAACATTTCATCTGAGATGTCATTTCTCGAGATGATTGATGTGCTTAATGAAAGATTGATTTCAGAAGGAAGTGATTCAATCGCATTCGATCATGATTGCCGTGAAGGCATCTGTGGTATGTGCTCTATGGTCATCAACGGCCAGCCCCATGGTCCCTGGAAAGGAACCACTACCTGCCAGTTGCACATGCGCGCCTTCAAGGATGGTGATCAGATCACGATTGAACCATTCAGGGCCAATGCTTTCCCTGTAGTAAAAGATTTGATGGTCAACCGTTCTGCTTTTGATAGGATTATTCAATCGGGTGGATATGTTTCTGTCAACACAGGAAATGCCGTCGATGGAAATTCTTTGCCCATCGAAAAACAACATGCGGATGATGCATTCTACGCTGCTGCATGTATTGGTTGCGGCGCTTGTGTAGCCGCATGTAAAAATGCATCAGCCATGTTGTTCGTTTCAGCCAAGGTCTCCCACCTAGCTTTGCTTCCACAAGGTGAACCCGAAAGGAAACAACGCGTGGTGAGCATGGTTGCCCAGATGGACAAAGAAGGTTTCGGCAGTTGTACTAACACCTATGCTTGTGAGGCAGAATGTCCTAAGGAGATTTCTGTATTGAACATTGCCAGGTTGAACAGGGAATACCTGAATGCCAACATGTCGGGTCAGTAAACATAGATGTTTAAGTTATTTAACAATGCGCCTCAAAAGGGCGCATTGTTGATTATTCATTAAATTTGAACAATACATAGCAATAGAATTGAACTTTTCGACAATATATATAGGATTTATAGGACTTTTCCTCCCATTCTTGATACTTTATGTGAACAAAGGATACAAGACCGTCAACCTGTATTTGGCTGGCTATCTTTTTTTCTCAGCCCTTTATGTAATGGGTAATTTTTATTTTTTTTATGGTGAATCATTGGCATGGATTGTTTTTTTCATAGACTTACATCCATTCTTTTTTCTGATTGGACCTCTTTCTTATTTCTATATAAGGTCTGTTGTAAGCGATAGCAATAAACTGAGAAAATCAGACCTATTGCATTTTTTGCTCTTTTTCGTCTCCCTCGCTGGCCTAATCCCTTATATTTTTTCTGATGCCAGCCATAAACTTCAGGTTGCTGCAGAGATGAAGAGTGAACACTGGGATTTGGCTAAATATCAAATTAACAAACTTATTCCTCACAAGGCAGACCAATTGCTTTGTGTTGTACAGACGGTTTTTTATTCAGCCTGCCATTGGGTTTTGGTTTTGACCCAGCACCGCAGATGGAAAAAAGGGATGTTGCAGATTCCACAATATCAATTGATACATAAATGGTTACGAACGTTGAGTTCTATCTATTCTATCATAGCCATTGATTATTTTATTGTAGTTGCTTGTATTTGGATCTATGATGACAAGTCTGAATTCCTTGCAAGGGCCAATATTTTCTTGATGTTTGCATCTTTATTGTTCATGGCATTGAATTTCTCTGTTTTGATATTTCCCCAAATTCTATATGGTTTGCCTCAGGAAAAAATTATTAGAAATGATAGTGAGAGAATACATGAACCTGAAATCTTGGAAAATGAAAAACAGGTTTCACATTTGTTTTCTGATGAATATTTAGCCATGATCGAACAGGCGTTGGGAGAGCAAATAAGGCTGGAAAAATATACTGATCCTGATTACAAGTTGATACAGATATCCACCAAGTCTTTGATTCCGGTGCATCATATTTCCTACTATTTCAACAATGTGAAGAATATATCATTTTCCGATTGGCGGAATAAGCTAAGAATTGATCATGCCAAAGCCATGATAGACAACAATGTCACTATTGGACTAACCCTCAATGCCATTGCTGCAAAAAGTGGTTATACAACACCCAGTACCTTTATAAGGGCCTTCAAGCAATCCACAGGCAAAACGCCGAGTGAGTATATGAAAGCGAGGCAATTATAACTGCATAAAAAGTAATAATTTTTTATATTATTTTTTATCAATACACTGGTAATCAATTAGATCCGTGTTGCATATTTTAAAATGCAAACTCCATTTTGATAAACTTTGTTGCATATTAAGAAATACAAAAAAGTTGTTCCCCTTTTTTCAAAAAAAATGCAATTTGTACTGTTTATTTGTTACACCAATTCTTCTTTATTAAGATAATATCTTAACAAATGCATCTAGATTTGGTAAATCTAATTTTGTTATAAGCATTATTAGAATAGATAAACTTAATTTTTACTTTCGAGTATATGATAAACCAACACATCCTTAATTTTCAAAAATCCACCCAAATGCAGATTTCAAGCACCCGACAAGGGAAAAGAAAAGACCAAATTGAATTTTCCTACTCATTTTTAATTTCATGTATTGTTTTGGTGTCAATCATTTTTTTTCTTGTTTCAATAAGGTTTTTTTTGTCTAAGTTTTTTTAATGGATTAATTGATTTGTAAGCCTAAATATTACATTTTGATCAATCCCTTATATATACCCATCAAATAAAACTATTTTTATCTGCTTACATTACGCCAAATGGCTGCAAACCAATGATATTGAATAATTTTATGTCATATTCAATTCATTTCATTTTATTTGAAGCAGGTACTGCAATTGTTCATCAGCCTCTTTTTTGTTGCAGCGGCATTTTCACAGCCGCTTAGCAACCTGCGTCAAAAAACAATCAGTACGGCTGGCCAGTCCATCCGGTTAGACAGCTTCAGCATCGTGCCCAATTCAGTCAAGATCAGCAATGTTGAATCGTCCGATTATAGCATAGACCATCCTTCTGCCATGTTGTTTTGGATCAGGAAACCCAGTCAGCAAATGGTTTCAATTGAATACAGGGTCTTTCCATTTTCGCTCAATGCTGTAAGCAGGCGCATGTCCTTCGACAGTATTTTTTACCGCTTCAATATTCCGGGCAACCAACTCACTGGGAAAAAGGGATCAGACCGCCCGATAGACTTTGGAAAAATCAATTCGAATGGCAGCCTGGGAAGATCGCTTTCTTTCGGAAACAGACAGGATGCTGTATTCAATTCCAGCCTCAACCTGCAATTGAACGGCTACATGGGCGACAGCATCATGATCAACGCCGCCATTTCCGACAACAATATCCCCATCCAACCAGATGGGAATACACAGAACCTGAACGAGTTTGACCAAGTATACATCAGGTTTTCAAAAGACAAATGGAAACTGTCAGTGGGAGACCTCGACATCAGGCAATCTGATCTCTATTATTTGAATTTTTACAAAAGGCTACAGGGCCTTTCTATTGAAACAGAAAACCGCATCAATGCAAAAACCAACAACAGCTTGTTGGCCAGCGGGGCCATCGCCAAGGGAAAATTCACCAGGAATATCTTCCAGGGTATTGAGGGCAACCAAGGTCCTTATCGCCTGAAGGGCGCCAACCAGGAACAGTTTTTCATCGTATTGGCAGGAACAGAAAGGGTTTTTATCGATGGCCAGATGATGCAAAGGGGAGAAGACCAGGATTATACCATCAATTACAATACTGCTGAAATCACTTTCATGCAGAAGCAGATGATTTCAAAAGACAAAAGGATCCAGGTTGAATTTGAATATGCCGATCGCAATTACCTGAACACCCAGCTCTTTTTCAACAACAAACTAGAGATCAATAAAAAATTACATGTTTCGGTAGGATATTTCGACAACGGTGATGCCAGGAATTCCCCCATCAACCAAACCCTTAACGCCAGCCAAAAGCAGTTCCTGTCTGATGTTGGAGACAATACCCTCAACGCTTTTTATCCTTCAGCTGTTGCAGACACCTTTGCCACAGGCAATATACTTTACCAAAAAATTGACTCTGCGTATGCTGTTGGAAAGAAAGCAACCGTCTATGTTTACCAGCCAAGCAAGCGCATTGATCTTTATTCCCTTTCATTCATAGATGTTGGCGCAGGTGCAGGAAATTATGTGCTGGATCCCAATGCTGCGGCCAATGGAAAAGTATACAAGTGGATTGCACCGAATCTCCAAACCGGTGCCAAATCAGGCAACTATGAACCTGTGGTTTTGTTGGTTGCACCCAAAAAACAAAGCCTTGTTTCAGTAGCCACCACTTGGAACGTGAACGATCAAACCCAGCTTGTGGCAGACATGGCCGTAAGCAGATTTGATCTGAACCGGTTTTCTTCCAAAGACAAAAGCAATGATGATGGTTATGCCGCCAGGTTAATCCTGAAAAACAAGAAAATCCTGCAAAAGGACAAAAGCTTGAGTTTACAGTCAGACCTCAATCTGGAGTATGCCTCTGCATCATTCAGGCCTGTTGAAAGGCTTCGCAGCGTTGAGTTTACCCGTGATTGGGGGCTTGACCTGATGGAAGGTGCGGCAACAGAAAAAATCCTGAATGCCTCCTTCCTGCTTGAAAACAAACAATCCCATCAACTGAAATATGTGCTTGGATCCTATGCTCGCAATGCTGATTTCAATGCCAGTCGTCACCAGCTTGAACACCATCTCAACCAAAATGGATGGATCATCAACAACCAGGTTGCCATCACCAGTTTCAGGGATGATCTCAAAAATGGACAATTTTTCAGGCCTACACTATCCCTTGCCAAAAGGATTTCAAGCATGAGTGGCAGGGAAATAGGAATGGGATATGGCGCAGAGAATACTGTTTCTCGTTTCAATACCAGCGATTCAATTACGCCCGGAAGCTTTGCTTTTTCCACTTTTCAGGTGTACTCGCAATCTGATCCGACCCAACTGAACAAATGGGGAATTAAATATTTTACCCGTTCGGACGACCTGCCTGATGGTAAACAAATGCTTAAGCAAGACCATAGCAATAACCTGAACGTCAACGGAGAATGGATGTCCAATGAGCACCATCAAGTGCGTTTCAATGCGACCTATAGAAAGTTGAATCTTGCCAACAATATTGCCGGCCCAATGGCGGATGAGAGCATGCTTGGCAGGCTCGAATATTTTACGGATCTGTGGAAAGGCGCCATTACAGGGAACGCCTTGTATGAATTGGGTGGCGGACAAGAACCGAGGAGGGATTTCACCTATATTGAAGTGCCTGTTGGCCAAGGGGAGTATACCTGGATTGATTTCAACAGTGATGGCATTCAGCAACTCAACGAATTTGAGGTGGCCAAGTTCCGTGATCAGGCCAAATTCCTCAGAATATTTACGCCCACCAATGAATTCATCCGATCAAACAACCTGCAATTCAATTATAACCTGGTTTTTAATCCTTCCTTAGCCCTGGAAGCGGATGAGGGTTCAGCGATGAGGGCATTTCTAAAGAGGCTTTACTTGCAATCGGCCCTGCAGGTTTCCCAGAAACAACTGGCTTCGGGAGAGCGGATCCTGAATCCGTTCAAGGGCATGTTCCAGGACACCAGTCTTATCACCTTTGACCAGGTCCAAAGCCATTCTGCTTCCTTCAATAAATTCAGTCAGGTCTGGGGAATGGACCTCAATTTTCTCAAATCCAGCAACCGGGCTTTTCTGTCTTATGGATATGAAACCCGGCGATTGCGCGATCTTTCCCTGAAAATCAGGAGCAATTGGTTGAAAATGTTTACCCTCGACCTGATTGGTAGGTTGAATAGGAATATCCTGGAGACCCCAAATTTTGGGAACAGGAATTTCAATATCCTTTCCCGTGCCATTGAACCCAGAATAACATTTACAAAAGGAACTACACTGCGGTTGCAATCCTCCTACAAATGGGATAAAAAACAAAACAAGGGCCCCGAAAATGCAACAATCAACTCACTGAACCTGGAAGGAAAATACAACCTTGTTTCCAATACTTCCATGACCTCTAGGATTACATTCAGCAACATACAATTCAATGGAATTGCCTCTTCCAGCCTTGGCTATGTAATGCTGGATGGCTTACAGCCAGGAAAGAATTTCTTGTGGACCATGGACCTGACAAAACGGATCAGTTCCTTTATTGAGATGTCAGTCCAGTACGAAGGGAGAAGATCCGGTAACTCAGGACTGGTCAACATCGGCCGTGCACAAGTAAGGGCCATCCTATAAAAAAGCCGCATGCAAAATTTGCACACGGCCTGTTTATCTGAAAGTTTGGTTTTACTTCAACACGGCAACTCCTTCTCCAATTTTGAAACCATTCTGGTA
>JAIPBY010000133.1 GCA_021738605.1 Chitinophagaceae bacterium
CGAATGGGTATGCCGTATTGAATGAGTTGCAGTCTTTCTTTTCTCGTGTCAACTATTCTTACAAGGACAAATATCTTGCCACAGCCAATTTCAGGATGGATGGCTCATCTAAATTTGGTGAAAACAACAAGTACGGTTATTTCCCGTCTTTCTCTCTTGGATGGAGAATCAGTGAAGAGGAATTTATGCAGGGCTCACCCTTCAGCAACCTGAAGCTCCGGGCTGGATGGGGACAAACGGGCAACCAGGAAATTCCTTCCAAAATAACCCAACCCCTTTTCACATCATCTGTTTCAGGTACCACCAGTTATCCGCTTACTGCATCAGGCCCTTATCCCGCAGGGATTACCTATTCAAGGTTGGCCAACCCAGACATCCAGTGGGAAGTATCTACCCAAACCAATGTGGGATTGGACTTCGGCTTGCTGAAAGGGGCCCTTACCGGATCGATCGATTATTTCAAGAAGTTGTCCAACAACATCCTGCTTGAAGTGATTCCAGCAGATCCTGTTCAGCCTGCAGGAACATTCTGGACCAATGTGGAAGACATGACAATCACCAATGAGGGTCTGGAAATTGACCTTGCTTACAAGAACAAGACCAAATCCGGAATAAAATATACGATTGGCGGTAATGTTGCTTTCCTCAGCAATCTTGTTGAAAATTCTCCCTACTCTGTCATTCAATCGGGTGGTGCTTCAGGGCCTGGTCTGACTTCGGCTACCGTAAACGGCTATATCAATGGACAGCCCATTGGTACTTTCTTTCTCAGGGAGTGGACCGGTTTCGATGCCAATGGCATCAGTACCTTCCGTGACATTGATGGCGATGGCATCAGCGGAGACAAGGACAGGCTTGCATTGGGCACTGCACTTCCTAAAGTGATCTATGCTTTCTTTACAAACTTCTCTTACAAAGGATTCGATTTTGTTGCCAATTTCAACGGTGTTTCAGGCAACAAGATTTACGACAATACCGCGAATGCCTATTTCTATAAATTGCGTTTATCGAAAAGTGTGAATACTACCCCTGAAGCTGTTGGCTCTCCAAAGGAGTCTATCAACAACTCGGCTCCTATCAGTTCAAGGTACCTCAAAGACGGAGCGTATTTGCGTTTGAACAACATGGCCCTGGGGTATAATTTTGATACCCGCGGCGGTCCGATGGGCAAATGGATTTCCGGACTTCGACTCTCCGTAACCGGTCAAAATCTTTTTGTGATCACAAAGTACAACGGGTACGATCCTGAGGTAAACACAGATAGGACGATCAATGGCGTCTCTTCATATGGCATTGATGGGCTTAGCTATCCGAAAGCCAAATCAATCATTTTCGGATTAAACTTAACTTTCTAAAATAAACAGTATGAAAAATAGAATATTAACCCTGCTCTATGTTTTGGGCCTGTTGTCCTTGACAGAAAGCTGTACCAAGCTAAAGGAGACTGTTCTCGATGAGTCATCCGTAACAGGTCTTACAGAAAAACAGATTGCAGACGGAACCATTGCACCGGTCTATGCACAATTGCCCAACATTTTTATCCATACCGGCCTTTTTGCCCTTCAGGAAATCACCACAGACGAGGCCATCCTTCCTTACCGTGGTGGAACCGATTGGGGTGATAATGGAATCTACCTTGATTTGCACAGGCACCAAACCACCAGCAACAATGCGCCGGTTAGAAATACCTGGAACCCATTGACGCAAAGCCTTTCCCGTGCTGTTTCTGCCATCAGTTCATTGCAGGGAAGCAAGGATCCGAATGCAGCCAAATACATTGCAGAAGCCAAGGGCATGTATGCATTTTATAACATGCTGGTGCTTGATCTTTGGGGTGTGATCTTTGTTAAGGAAGATCCAGGTGCTACGTCTAAAATTGTTCGTGGAGAAGAAGCGGTTGAATACCTGAAAAAGGTATTGCTTGAAGTGGAGCCTTTGCTGGACAATACCACCGGACCAGGCCGTCTCACCAAGGCCGGCGTTTGGGGATTGCTTGCCAAGCTGCACCTGAATGCTGCAGTTTACCGCGACCGATATGCTACAACCTTTACTTTCAAGAATGAGGACATGGATAAGGTGATAGAGTATACCTCTAAAATTATCTCATCCGGACAATATGCATTGTCTCCTGACTATTGGGCAATATTCAATGATGAAAACAATACCAACAAGGAATTGGTTTTTGCCGTTGACCAGCGTGCAGACCTAAATGGTCATAACAGGCTTGCCTATTTTTCCCTTTCAGGTGATCAGTTTCCTTTGCCATCCTTTACTGGCGCCAACGGAACCGACGGTCCTGGTATTACATCTGATTTCTACAAAACATGGGTAGATGCATATGCTCCTACAGATCCAGCTGTTGCAGACCCGAGGTTTTATAAAAAGAACATTACCGTTGACCCTGTAACTCAACAGGCTTGCTATGATGCTGCTTCTTACAGAATCGACAGGGGTATTTTGCGTGGGCAACAGTATGGCCTGATCAGGACTGCGGGTGTTTTTGAAAAATGCCCAGACGGAAAATTCAAGGTGGGCAGGTTGTTCAACAACACCAGAAACAGGCCAACAACGCCAGTACTGCATACAGAAAGAATTGATTTTACTACAGTTGGAAGTGATTATGCAACCGGTTTCCGTGTATTGAAATTCGAATTCGGAAAAAAATCAGTCAGTGGAAGAAATTTTGGCGAAGCAGATATTCCCATTGTTCGTTTGGGTGATGTTTACCTGATGCGTGCTGAAGCCAGGCTGCGAAAAGGTGATGCTGCTGCCGCGCTTACTGATGTTAATGCAGTAAGAACTTCACGCACAGCAACCGGAGTGGGCAGGGCCCTTACCGCAGTAAACTTGGATCAGCTTTTCAGAGAGCGTGGATTCGAGTTGTATTGGGAGCTTCAGAGAAGAACAGACATGGTTCGTTTTGGAAAGTTTGAATCAGCCTGGACAGAGAAAGCCAGCACAGACAAGAACAAGCGTGTATTCCCGATACCTCAAACAGCCATCGATGGTGCATCCAACCTTCCTGGTTATTTGAAGCAGAATCCTGGCTATTGATTTTTATCTTCAACATATTCAAAGGCAGATGGTCGTTCCATCTGCCTTTTTTGTTTTTGGACTGTTCAGTAGATTAAAGGCTAAAGTATAGTCCCTTTGTATCCTCTTTAAATGCTTGTTGTTTATAATAAGTCAATTTTTGTGTCAACATATTTTATGACAAGGCAGGTCTCAAAATGTAAAAGCCACTGATAAACATCAGTGGCTTTTAAAAGAACCAATTTGATTGGTAATAATAATTATTTTGGCAATACTACTGTATCAATTACATGGATGATACCATTGCTGGCGCCAAGATCAGTAGCAACAACTGTTGCAACTCCACCCTTTTCGTCAGTCAAAATTACTTTTCCAGCTTTAACAGATGCAACCAAGCTTCCGCCGCTTACTGTTTTCACTGTTACTGATCCACCGCCATCTTTGATAGCCTTGAGAACTGCAGCAGCATTTAGGTTTCCTGCAACAACATGGTAGGTGAGGATTTTAGCAAGTGTAGCCTTGTTTTCAGCTTTCAACAGTGTTTCAACTGTTCCAGCTGGAAGCTTTGCAAAAGCTGCATTGGTAGGTGCGAAAACTGTGAATGGTCCAGCGCTTTGCAGTGTTGCTACAAGGTCAGCAGCTTTAACAGCAGCTACCAAAGTAGTATGATCTGCTGATCCAACAGCAACATCAACAATCGTTTTTTGAGCACTTGCTCCCAGTGTCATGGTAATAATTGCAAGGACAGATAATGCGAGTGATTTGATTTTCATTTTTGTTATTTTAGACTAAAACATCAAATAGAGAAAATAGTTGAGTGAACGCTTAATATAAAAAAAAAGCCACTCAAGTATTGAACTCAAGTGGCCTTCTATACAAAACAAAAAATATCTATCTTATTTGACCTCTTATGATTCCAGATCCTCTCACTGTAGAATGCACATTAACATAGACCGGGTCCGCTTTCATGGTATTTATCACAGTGGCAGAGGGTGTATTTATTTTGGTGACACCAAAATCAGCAGCACTACTACAAAGTCCGATCAACACACCTCCGTTGGCACCAGCTGCTCCATTATGGATATGGGCCATTGTCAGTGCATCATTGGCTTCAAGGTTGGTTACAGTTATTTTGCTGTAGAGCCTGTTGTCTGCTGTGAGCCTCAAAAGTGCAACTCCTGTGGCAGTAGTGGTTACAGCAGGTACTTCATTTGCACCTGATAAAGTAACACTGGCTGCGAATGTAACTGGATTGAACAACTGTGCCCTCACCAGGCCAGATCCAACCTGCGAAGAATGTATATTAAGGTAGATGTCTGCAGTACCAGCCTTGATACTGTCAATGAATGAAGTACGTAATGCAGTGAGGGTCGCTTTTACAGTGCTGCCAGTGAAAGTGGGCTTCAGGTCCAAAAGAACTGGGCCATTGGTAACTGGATCGCCAACATGGAAATGGGCCATGGTGAGATTGTCTGTGGCAGAAAGTCCTACAAGTGTAGCATCGACGGTAATGGAATTATCAGCATATAATTTGATAGTGGCCGTACCCGATTCTGTTCTCCCGGCAGGTTGTGGATTTTCATTTGCGGCTGCAAGTGAGACTGTAATTTCCTTTACTACTTGGGGCGCTGGAACAACTTCATTCTTTTCGCAAGACAGAAGAAAAGCGGATAAACCAAGGAATGTTAGCATTGAATTCTTAAAAATCATAAGTTTAGCATTTCTGAGAGAACAAAAATGATACGAATAAGTTCACTTTTTCAAAAAATTTCATATTGCTATACCCTCGGAATCAACATCAAAATGAGCCAATTGGACGAACTGGTGATAAACAATATCTTACCCCGGTCACATACTCGAATAAACTATGAATAGAGGAACATTTATTTGGCTTGGAAGAGGTGATACAGTCCTCTCATCTCCCTTTTTTATTTTATCTTGTTTCGGAAATACAAACAGATCATGAAAAAAGTATCCTCCGTTTTTGTTCTTCTGCTTCTCTCCATAGTCACCCTTGCACAAAAAGCCCTCAATGTTATCAGTATAAAGGAAACGGAACGCATTGAGCGTACCCTTTCTGCAGATGATATGCAAGGGAGAAGAACATTCACCCCCGGTATTGAAAAAGCTGCCAACTTCATAGCTTCCGAATTTGAAAAAACCGGATTGCAAAAATGGAACAATGGAAATACTTATCTACAATCATTTTCAATGGTCCGCACGAAAACCATTTCCCAAAAAATATTGGTCAATGGCATGGAACTTGATGCAAAAAAAGCCATTGTGGTATCACCTTCAAAATCGCTCGTTGCAGACAACAATGCCGGGTACGAGCTGGTGTCCATTACCGCCCAAATGAATTTTCCGACTGAGGCCAGAAAGGCCCTTGGTGCCAAGAAAAATACAGTGGTATTGGTTGATACTGCCCATGCCAACATGTTTGGAAGATTTGCACAGATGCGTTCTCAATTGTATTCTGGCCAGCCCAATGTGATCATGCTGCTTGTGGACAAAGCGCCCAGTTCTTTCCGTGTTGAATTGAGCCAGGAGCTGACCGAGATGCCTTTGTCCAATGTAGTGGGCATCATTCCAGGAAAATCAAAGGCCAATGAGTATGTGATTTTTTCCGGTCATTATGATCACTTGGGAATCAACAGCAAGAAAATGGAGAACAATGATTCCATCTACAACGGCGCCAATGATGATGCAGCTGGCACCACGGCCATGATCATGCTGGCCAAGTATTTCAAGAAACTCAACAACAACGAACGTACACTGGTCTTTGCTGCCTTCACTGCTGAAGAGATTGGCGGATTTGGCGCAACCTATTTTTCCAAGCAGTTTGATCCTGCACAGGTGATGGCCATGTTCAACATTGAAATGATTGGTACAGAAAGCAAGTGGGGGAAGAACAGCGCCTATATCACTGGTTTTGAGAAAACAAACATGGGCGAAATATTGCAAAACAACCTCAAGGGAACGGACTTCACCTTCCATCCGGATCCTTATCCAACGCAACAGTTGTTCTATCGTTCAGACAATGCAACCCTTGCCAGGCTTGGGGTTCCTGCACATACCATCTCCACGTCCAAGATGGACAGTGAGCCTAACTACCACAAGGCTTCTGATGAGATTGGTACCCTTGACATGCAGAACATGGCAGCCATCATCCGCGCCATCGCCCTGAGTTCAAAAGGAATTGTTTCTGGAAAAGAAACCCCCAGCAGGGTAGATGTTTCTGCATTAAGATAACATTTCCAATACTATAGTTGACCATTGGCTATCCTTATTCAATCGGGGCCTGCCCCGTCATTTGCCATCAAGAATCTATTGATTACCTTCGTTGCTGTTTAAATAAAGGTCAAATGAAAACATTGTTCCGCACTGTACACCTCTACCTCAGTCTGGCTTCTGGTATATTTATCATGATGGCCTGCTTCACAGGGTCTATCCTTGTTTTTGAGGAGGAATTGCAGCATTCCATCTACCATGACAGGTATTTTGTAAAGCAGCAGGCGGAGCTGCAATTGCCAGTTGGAACCGTGTTGGCCAACCTGAAAAAAGAATATCCCGCCGCCAAAGTGAGTGGTGTCAAGATCCATTCCGACCCTTCCCGCAACCTTGAAATAGCCCTTTCTCTCCCGGG
>JAIPBY010000134.1 GCA_021738605.1 Chitinophagaceae bacterium
TTGTTCCTGTTTCTTTTTTCTCAGTAATTTTTCCCAGGCTTTCACTTCAATCGGATGATTTTTCATCATTTTCTTGAAATGGTCTGCCATGAACAAACATCCATCAAGGTTGAGGTGGGAAGACATGCGTAAGGCCATTTGCAAACTGGTAGCTTCCATAGCGTGGTTATTTTCGCTGAGGATGGCCTCTAGCCTGGCATGGCTGAAGAGTTTGAATACATGGTTGAAAAGAATCGTCTTGTCAGTTTTGAAACCATCTGTTGTTGAAATGTACTGCTCAGCCTTGATAAAAAGCTGAAGGATTTGAGCAGGTTGTATAAAGGTATCCAACTGGTGCCCCATCGATTTCTCCAGCCAACGTTGATAGTGGTATTCTTCCCGCAGTTTTGGGTTGGATAAGACGCCATAGGCTTCCTTGATTTCCCTAAAATAATGATCATTCTCAGCATTTTCTCCCCGCTTGTCTGGGTGGTATTCCATGGCCAGGGTCCGGAATGCTTTTTTGATGCTAGTGGCATCAGCCCCTTGTGGGATGCGCAAGGTGGCATAATAATCTTTGACTGGCATTCCTACAAAGTTATTAATTGAATATATTTGTTCATATCAATTTTATTATGAAAAAAATATTCTTGTTTCTGCTTCTTGGTGCTTCCGCCTTTGTCAGTGCACAAACCTCAACAACATCCAAGTCCAAGAACTTCTTTGAGTTGAAAGTATACGAATTCAAGACGGCTGAACAACAGGCAGTGATTGACCAGTTTCTGTCTGATGCCTATCTGCCTTATTTGCACAGAAAAGGCATTCAGCATGTCGGTGTTTTCACAGGTATTGCCAATGATACCGCTGCTGTCAAAAAGCTTTATGTATTGGTTCCCTATACAAAACTTGGTGAGATACCGAACATCAATAAGGCCATGTTCAAGGACAAGGAAGTGGCTGAAAAAGGCGCTGCCTATCTTGATGCCACCAGTGAGTCTCCTGCATACAGCAGAATTGTTTCCTATATCCTGGAAGGCTTTAGGCTTGCTCCAGGTTTGATGTTGCCTAAACTGAAGGGTGATGTTGCCGACAAGGTCTATGAACTCAGGAGCTATGAAGGTGCTTCTGAAAAGAAGTACTGGAAGAAAGTGGAAATGTTCAATGAAGGAGGCGAAATCGATATTTTTTCAAGGTTGAATTTCAATCCTGTTTTTTATGCAGAGGTCATCAGTGGACCAACCATGCCCAACCTGATGTACATGACCAGCTTTGAAAGCAAAGCTGACCGTGATGCCCATTGGCAGTCGTTCAAAGACGATGCCCAGTGGAAAACGCTTTCTGCCAAAAAGGAATATGAGAAGACCGTGAGCAAGAATGTAACACTGTTTCTTCGCGCCAGGCCCTATTCTGACTATTGATTGATGCTCTTCCTTTCAGCTTCAGGCGATTCAAGCCATCGGTCCTGACAGATTCCTTGCAAAAGGCTAAAGGCATTATCTTTGTGCAAATTGGCTATCATGGATGAAATCAGTAAGATAAATGAGGCGGTTGGCTTTATAAAGAACAGGCATGCAAATCCTGTTGAGGTGGGGGTCATTCTAGGAAGTGGATTGGGCGGATTTATTGAGCATATCGAAGTTAGTATTGAGATTTCCTATACTGAAATTCCTCATTTCCCTGTTTCAACGGTTGAAGGGCATAGTGGAAAGCTGATCCTGGGCAAGGTGGGAGAGAAGGCGGTCGTGGTAATGGCAGGAAGGTTCCATTATTACGAGGGGTACACTGCACAAGAGGTTGTTTTCCCGGTGAGGGTGATGCAGGCATTGGGTGCACAGTTTCTTTTTGTTTCCAATGCGGCAGGCGGTGTCAATCCCGGATTCAAGGTTGGTGATTTGATGATCATCAAAGACCATATCAGTTTTTCCATTGTCAATCCTTTGCTGGGTAAAAATATTGCAGCACTGGGTCCTCGTTTCCCAGACATGAGTGAGCCTTATTCAAAAGCATTGGTCAGAAAGGCGCATGAGGTTGCCTCAACGCTTGGACATACCTTGAGGGAAGGCATTTACTATGGTGTTTCAGGCCCAACCTTTGAAACCAGGGCAGAGTACAAGATGATTCACCTGATGGGTGCAGATGCTGTGGGGATGAGCACTGTACAGGAGGTAATTGCCGCCATCCATTGTGGCATGACGGTATTTGCCATGAGCGTCATTACTGATCTTGGTATCCGGGAGGAGGAGAACATCATCACCCACCAGGAAGTGCTGGATGCAGCCAATATTGCAGCACCTAAACTGACAGCTATTTTCAAGACAATGATCGAGACCTTGGATCTTGCTTCTTCAAATTGATCCATAAAATGATCATGAACGCCAATTATATTTCATCAGTACAAGGGCACAAGTCTTCAAGAAGAACGGTGCTTTTCCTGTTAGTATTGCTGATGGCCATATTTTCAACTTTTTCTGTTGCTGCACAAACGCGCGGGATGATGCGTGGTATGCAGGGGATGGGTTCCAGGATGGGCGGTGGAGGTTCAGGTGGTGGAAGCGGCGGTGGGGGTGGAAGTGATTCCCTTAGTTTTGAAAAACGCAAGTTCTCAGATGATTCTGTAAATGTTCGTTTTCGATACCTTGATACGGCCCGTTACTATGTTTTTGATTCCTCTATCACTGATTTTTTTCGGAGGGTTCCCCTCAAGGCAGACCTGATCAATATTGGGCACAATGGCAATGCGACAAGGCCTATTCTATTCTCTCCCATGAGAATGCCAGGCTGGGATGCAGGTTTTCATGCACTCGATCCTTTTGCCTTGAAGATTTCAGATACGCGGTTCATGAATACCACCAAGCCCTTTACTGAATTGGGCTATCTGGTGGGGAGCAAGGCAGAACAGCAGATCAGTATTTTGCATACACAGAATGTGATGCCTGATTGGAACTTTGTGCTGGAATACAGGTTGGTCAATGCACCTGGCACATTCAATTCCCAGAATACCAACCACAACAACATCCGGTTCAATTCAGATTATACTTCAAAAAGCAAGCGCTACCATGCCTACCTGATACTGTTGTCGAACGCATTGCAAACCGCAGAAAACGGTGGTATTACAGATGAAACATTGCTGGTGAATCAAAATCCTGCTTACGACGACAGGTTCAACATTCCAACCAATCTTGCATCTGCTGCCTATTCTTCCAGGAATTTTTTCAATGTAAAATTGATCACTGGCAACCGTTACACAGATAAGCACCTCCTGCTCAGACAACAGTATGACTTCGGGATCAAAGATTCTGTAGTGACAGATTCAACTGTTGTGCGTTTTTTCTATCCCAAGTTCCGGGTGGAACATACGGTTCAATCAAGTGGTTATGCCTATCATTTTCTGGATGTGCAGGCGCGCAATGCAGAAAGTTTTTACAAGACCAATTATGGGTTTGCCAATGTTCCAGATACGGTGGACCTCAACAGCAATTGGTCGGTCTTGAAAAATGATTTTTCTATCATTCAATTTCCCGATTCAAAAAACCCATTGCAGTTTTTAAAAGCGGGCATCACTCTACAACAATTTTCATCCTCTCCGGATTCATTGCGGGATGTTTTTGGTAACCTGATGTTGCATGGCGAATACAGGAACCGGACCCGTAATAAAAAATGGGACATGCTCTTGTATGGTGAGTTTTATGCTGTTGGCAGGGAT
Organism: Chitinophagaceae bacterium; assembly: GCA_021738605.1. Classification (GTDB taxonomy): domain Bacteria; phylum Bacteroidota; class Bacteroidia; order Chitinophagales; family Chitinophagaceae; genus Pollutibacter. The sequence continues at coordinate 3,683 of JAIPBY010000134.1, forward strand.
GCAGGCAATTACAATGTGCAGGCCAACCTCCAGACAAAACTTGGCCCATTGGGATCCTTGGAACTTGGGTTTCAAAACATCAATCGTTCTCCTTCTTACCTCTATGCCAGAAAAACTGCTTTTCCTGTTGTTAGGACATCCAGTTTCAATGATGAAAATGTAACAGCCATCAATGCTGGTCTCTTTTTGAATCGGTTAAAGGCAAGGCTAACCTTCAGTTATTTTCTGCAGTCCAATTACACCTATTTCAAGGATTACAAAACAGTGGCGCAGTACGCACCATTGTTCAATTTTGTTAGGGCTGGTATCAGCCGGGAAACTGCTTTGGGTAAAAGATGGAAATGGTACCTTGACCTTCATGTTCAAACCAAGGCAGGTGCTGCTCCGATTCACTTGCCACTGCTCTATACCAGGAATAGGTTGTCTTACGAGGCAAGACCTTTTCGCAATCTCGTGATTGCCACTGGTATTGATTTGCGGTATGTCAGTGCATATTTTGCAGATGGCTACTCACCCCTGACGGGGCAGTTCTTTTATCAGGACCAGCGTAAATTGTCTCCAAGGCCAGACATTACTGGCTTCACGCATTTCAGGATCAGAAGTTTTACAGCCTATCTTAGGTTAGAAAACCTGAATACGGCTACACTGAAATATGGTTTTGGTTTCAAGGAAAACAACCTTTCAGCGCCCAATTATCCCAACCCAGGCATGGTATTCCGGTTGGGGATTTTTTGGAATTTTGTGAATTAATAGTTTTTCTGTTAAAATGCTACTCGTTTCAACCTGAATAGATTTTTGTTATTAATTTTACATAGTGAAAAAAATCCTCTCCATATTGTTGCTCATGGTTTACACTGCTGCCAGCAGTGGAACTGTAATCAATGCACATTATTGTATGGGAGACTTGGCCGCCGTTTCAATCGGTGAACAGGAAAGGGATGGATGTGAATTTTGCGGAATGGAGGACCAGGGTTGTTGCCACGATCTTCCTCAGGTTATAAAAATTGACAATTCTGTTCTTGAGGCACAAGTAACCCCTCTTTTAAATTTTGGTCCTTTATGGGCAACGGCACCTGTTGCTATCCCCCATGAGGATGTGATAAAAATGGGGCCAAAGGTTGCATGCAATTTTAATCCCCAGCATTTCATTCCTCCTCCGCAGTATCTCCTGAACTGCAATTTCAGGATTTGAGTTGTTTTTAAGTAGTAGCTTACTGCTCAATAACTTATTTGATCATATTATTTTACTTTTATCTTTCAAAAATCATTCAAAATGAATACTAAAATATCATTTTCTATATTCCTGTTTGCTGTATTGTTTTCCACCTCAATTTTTGCCCAAAAATCTGAAGAAATCAAAGTTTGGGGCAATTGCGGCATGTGCAAAAAAGTAATCGAAACTGCTGCTTTGAAAGCAGGTGCCTCCACTGCAAGCTGGAGCGAGGAAACCAAAATGCTCAATGTGTCTTACAAGCCAAAGAAGACTGATGCTAAGGCCATTCAGGAGGCTGTTGCTGCTTCAGGTTACGATACACAGGATGTAACCGCACCAACGGAAGTATACAACAAACTCCATGGTTGCTGCCAGTACGAAAGAAAAGCCACATCTGTAGTATCCAAGGATGGTGCTAAAAAAGAGTGTTGCGGCATGGAAAACTGTGACCACAAGATGGACTGCTGCAAAGACGGAAAATGTGAAAAAGACAAGGCTTGCTGCAAAGATGGAAAATGTGAGAAGGGCAAGGAATGTTGTAAGAAATGATTATTCAACAAAGGGCCTGCGACTTCAATAGCAGGCCCTAACTTCAACCATCATGACTAAAATATTAAGCCTGGCCATGGGTATGATCTTATGGTCAAATATTTCATTTTCACAAATCAACAAGGCCAGTCTGCAAGCCAGCGGCCTGACCTGTGCCCTTTGTGCAAAATCCATTTATACCAACCTGACTTCCCTTGATTTTATTGATAGTGTGGATACAGATCTTGAAACATCATCTTTCTTGCTCGTTTTCAAGCCTGGAAGTAAGCTAGACATCAATGCAATACGAAAGAAAGTGGAAGACGCGGGTTTCTCTGTTTCAAAGCTTTTGTTGAAGGTCGATCAGGCTGGTTTAGCCATTGGGCATGATAAAAAGGTCAAAATAGGGGATAATGTTTTCCACTTTATTGATGTCAAAGCCCAGCAATCCCCCTCCAGTTTTGAAATGCGGGTGATTGATCAAAAGTTTTTATCAGCCAAGGAGTTTAAGAAAAAGACCGCAGGATCAAAAATTTCTTGTTATCAATACAGTAAATCCACTCCCTGCGTCATGCCCGAAGGAATTGGGGGAGCAGTTGGAATTTTTCATGTTACGTTATGATGCATTATAAGTTGCGTATACCATCGACTATCCTTTTCCTTATATTGTTTTGTTTCAAACTTGATGCCCAGGAACTCTATGTATACAGTGAGCCTGCTTCCAATGTTCCTGCAAAGTCGTTGTCTTTCAAATATGGGGGTAAGTGGATGAGCGAGTCTGAACTAGGACACGAACATACAACGGTAAGGCACATGGCGGAATCATCCATCGGATTGGGGAAATTCCTCATGCTCAGGCCAGCGATAACCGTCGGCAACATGTATAATACATATCCTGACCAGAAGTTACGTTTTGAATCTGCCTCTATTTATGCAAAACTGAGGATATTGTCTATTGATGATGTTCACCGCCATTTCAGGGCTGCGGCATTTGTTAAAGGGGTCTTCAGTAAAAATGATTTGCAGTATGCAGAAATTACCGCAGATGGAGACCAGACAGCCTTTCAGGGAGGATTGATCCTGACACAACTACTGCACAAGCTTGCCATTTCTGGCACAGGGTCTTTGGTGGAGGTATTGCATCCAGAC
>JAIPBY010000135.1 GCA_021738605.1 Chitinophagaceae bacterium
ACTGCCCTGTCAAGGCCTTCTTTGGCCGGGCTGAACACGCTTACTTCACCTTGGTTGCCCACTTCTTCAATGTTGATGGTGGTACCAGTTTCACGCTGTATTTCCTGGATGATTTTTCCTTGTGGTCCGATCACTGCACCAATGAATTCCTTGTCGATGAACAACTTCTGCATTCTTGGGGCATGTGGCTTCACCTCAGGCCTGAAAGAAGGCATACAATCATACATTTGATCAAGGATGTGAAGACGACCATGTCTTGCCTGCTCAAGGGCAGCCATCATGGTTTCCATGCTCAAACCATCAATTTTGATGTCCATCTGGATACCGCAGATACCATCGCGGGTACCGGTGACCTTAAAGTCCATGTCACCAAGATGATCTTCATCACCGAGGATGTCTGTAAGGATAGCGTACTTGCCATCGGTAGCCCTGGTGATCAATCCCATGGCAACACCACTTACGTGTTTGGGAATGGGAACACCTGCATCCATCAAGGCCAGGGAACCGGCACAAACAGTTGCCATGGAAGACGAACCGTTTGACTCTAGAATATCAGATACTACACGCACGGTGTAGGCATAATCATTACCAGGCATCATTTGCTTGAGGGAACGAAGGGCAAGGTTTCCGTGACCCACTTCTCTCCTGCCAGGACCTCTCATCGGCTTTACTTCGCCTGTAGAGAATGGAGGGAAATTATAATGGAGGATAAACTTGCTATAATCAGACTTTGCTGCGCTTTCAACCAAGAGCTCGTCAAGTGGTGTACCAAAAGTGATAGTAGTCAGCGACTGGGTTTCACCGCGGGTAAACAATGCTGAACCATGTGGTGTAGGCAATACGTCGATTTCCATGTTCAAAGGACGAACCTGATCGAGGGAACGGCCATCAAGCCTAATCCTGTCGTCAAGGATCATGTTGCGGACAACATCCCACTTGAGGTCTTCGTAATATTTTTTGGCCAGTTTGATTTGCTCAGGGGTAGCTTCTGCTCCAAGCATGGCAACCACTTCTTTTTTCAATTCATCGTAGGCCTTGCTTCTGTCGTATTTGCTGCTTCCTGCCTTTGAAATGCCATAAACCCTTTCGGTAGCAAAATCATTGACCTTTTGTTGAATTTCTTCATTGCTGGCAGGCTTTGTGTAATCACGCTTTCCTTCTACACCTACTTTTTGCCTGAGTTCTTCCTGGGCAGTGATTTGAACACGGATGGCATCATGGGCAATTTCTAATGCCTTGACAACATCTGCTTCTACACACTCTTTGGATTCACCTTCTACCATCATCAGGTTCTTTGCAGTGGCGCCAATCATGAAATCCATGTCAGCAGTCGCAAGCTCTGTCCTGCTTGGATTAACAATAAATGAACCATTTACCCTGGCTACACGTACTTCAGAAATCACCTCTTTGATGGGAATGTTGGACACTGCAAGGGCTGCAGAAGCAGCAAGACAGGCCAAAGAATCCGGCATCACTTCAGGATCCGATGAAATAAGGCTTACCAATACCTGAACATCACAAAGATAATCTTCAGGGAAAAGCGGGCGGAGCGCCCTATCGATCAAACGGCTGATCAGGATTTCAGAATCTGTGATGCGGCCTTCACGCTTGAAAAAAGATCCGGGGATCCTTCCTGCAGAAGCGAATTTCTCTTGATAATCCACTGAAAGAGGGAAAAAATCCTGTCCATCGCGTGGCTCCTTGTTGGCACATACAGTTGCCAGAATAATGCAATTTCCTTGCCTTACAGTAACTGAACCATCAGCCTGACGGGCAAGCCTTCCGGTTTCTATTGTAACAATTCGACCGTTACCAAGGTCGAAGCTTGATTGAAATGGTTGTTGTAGCATGATAATGTTTTGGGAGTGTTCCAAAAAGCAATATTCCCAACAGCATGTGTTGGGAATAGTACGATTCAGTTATTTTATTTCCTTAACCCTAATTTCTCAAGGAGTGCGCGGTATCCTAACAGATTGGTCCTGCTCAAGTAGATCAGCAATCTCTTGCGGCGTCCAACCTTGGTCATCAACCCTCTGTTAGAAGAGAAATCTTTCTTGTTTACTTTAAGGTGCTTTGAAATCTCATTGATTTCTTCAGTCAACAAAGCAATTTGACCTTCGATAGATCCGGTATTTTTTGGGTTGCCACCGAATTCAGCAACGATAGAAGACTTTTTTTCTTTTGTTACGCTTGACATCTCAGTTTTATTTTAATTCATCTTTAATTTTGCCGGGAAAATTGGCTGCGAAGGTAGTGCTTTTATCAATACAAACAAAGATTTGATACATTTGGAAAAACCTTGCCCTATCATTCCATGTATTTCATTTTCAACGCATAAAGCAAAATGAAAAGTGCACCAGACAGTCCGGCCATGAGTGCCAGAGAAAATCCCATGATGTTGTTTGATCCGAAAACCAGCACAGGAGCAACCACAGCAATTATTGAACCCAGGATATAGAGGCGAAGTCCATTTTTTTTCAGGCGAAGCATGAGGAATGCACCAATAAATGTTAATAAATTGGAAACCAATGAGAAAAAGCTGTTATCTCTCATGTTGGATGAAGTATTTGAAGAAGCTATATCTCCCATCAGTTCATCCACTTTTGTTTGGCCGGATGGGTCATTTTTTACCGCATCCTGAAGAACAGATTCCCACTGTTCCATGCTATTGGCCATTGCCTTGACGGTGATTTCAGGATCTGAAAGACCAGAAATGGCAGAGAAAATCATATATGTGCTGGCAAAAATCGTGAGATAGCATAAGATGGTCAAGAACCGCGGACGAACAGGTGAAAGGTCTTGATTTTGATCTTGATCAACCATTTTCTAAAATTTATTCAAAGGTAGCAAGAACAATTGACCCTTAAATGTATTTTACATGCTATGATGGATAAACATTTGCATATTGTTGCGCACGATGTTCCATTGCCATCCGATTCCGGGATCTTGAAAGAGCTTCTTTTTTTGATCAAAGCATTGCATGCCCAAGGCATCTTGTTGCATGTGCATTGTTTCGGAAATCAAAACCCTGAAAGCCTGGTTCCCTTTTGCCATGAACTTCATCTTTACCCAAAGAAACAGGGCCATAAGGGATATACCTTGACCACACCCTATGCAGTAAGCTCAAGGTCTGACAGCTCCCTGGTCAATAGGCTTGAAGCCGACCGCTTTCCTATTCTATTTGCAGGCTTGAAGTCTGTTTCTCCACTTCTGGATGCATCATTCAGTAAAGACAGGAAGATTGTTGTAAGGATGCTGAGAAATGAACAATTACATTTCTGGAATTTGTATAGCCTTTGCTCCTGGGGAATCCAAAAGCTTTTTTATGCCATTGAGTGTATCCGGTTTGGACGATTGATGAAGAAAATTTCGGTAGGCTCCATTCAATTTGCTGTTTCGCCAGAATATAAAGGTCTTAAAACTCGAAGCCTTAATGCTTACACGGTTGTTGACCAATTGATAGAAATGCCTTTCCTGATGCCGCAATCTGGAACCGGAAACTTTTGTCTATACCATGGCAATTTGGGTAAAACCGAAAATACATACACTGCCAACTGGTTGTTGAAAAACGTTTTTAATACATTGGAAGTTCCATTTGTGATTGCAGGAGACAATCCATCTGAAGAGCTGGAAGAGGCTGCCCATGAAAAAATGCATACCTGCATGGTCTCCAATCCGAGTGAAAAGGAATTACAAGACTTGATCAAAAAAGCCCAGGTAAACCTGTTACCAAGCTTTGTTGAACAATGCAATACGGGACTATTGTATCAATCCCTTGCATTGGGTAGACATGTTTTAACCAATACCAAAGGGGCTTGCGGAATGGGTTTAGACGCAACATTTCATGTTGCCGAAAGCAGTGCTGGGTTCATCGAGATGACGGAAGCATTGTTCAATCAACCATTTGATGCAACAGCACATGAAGCAAGGGCATCTTTCCTGAATGGAAAATACAACAACGAAAATGGGGTCAATGCATTGATGAGGATGCTATACTAGCATTGTCGATGACCTTTCCGCCTTCCGTCCTGATCATCCTTGCCGGATATTTATTGATGACGATGTAATCGTGTGTAGCCATCACGATGGCCGTTCCGAGGTCTTTGCTGATCTGAAAAAGCAAGTTCATGATTTCTTCAGTGGTTTCAGGGTCCAGATTACCCGTGGGCTCATCAGCCAAAATGAGTTTGGGAGAGTTGAGCAATGCCCTGGCAATATCAATGCGTTGCTGCTCTCCGCCAGAAAGTTCATAAGGATATTTGAATCCCTTTGTTTTCAATCCCACTTTTCCGAGTACTTCGTCAATCTTGTCTTCAATGGCTTTTTCGTCTTTCCAACCGGTGGCACTTAAAACAAATTTCAGGTTATCGTACACATTTCGGTCTGTCAACAATTGAAAATCCTGGAACACAATGCCAATATTCCTTCTCAGAAAAGGAACGGTTTTCCAGGTAAGGTCTTTGAGGTCGAAACCTGCAACATTGGCTGTACCATTTTTGAGGGGCAATTCACCATACAAGGTTTTGAGCAAACTGGACTTTCCAGTTCCGGTTTTACCTACCAGGTAAACGAATTCACTTCTTGAGACAGTAATATTTACATCACTGAGAATCAATGCTTCGCCTTGGTAAATATTGGCATTTTTAATGGACAGAACTGCTTCACTCATGGTAAACCATTAAGGTATGAAAGTAAATTTTTCGTCGTTCAAGTAAACATCGAGGGATTTCTCTGTTGCTTCCTCTACCCTTCCGATGATTTTGGCATCAACACCAAATTTCATGGAAATATCAATCATTTTCTGGGCATTGTTTTCATTGGTATAAATTTCCATCCGGCATCCCATGTTAAAAACCTGGAGCATTTCCCGGTTGTCTGATCCACTGGCTTTTTGGATAAGATCAAATACAGGAGGAATGTCAAACAAACTGTCTTTTACCACCCGCATGGGGGCTGGAAGGTATTTGAGGCATTTGGTCTGGCCGCCTCCGCTGCAATGGATCATGCCATGCACCGCATCGAAATCCGTTTCCAGGATTTCCCTGATGATGGGCGCAAATGTTCTGGTGGGGCTCAGTACCATTTTTCCTGCATTGACACTGAAGCCTGGAACTTCAACAGGATCAGTCATTTTATGTTTTCCAATGTACACCACTTCATTGGGCAAATTAGGATCAAAGGATTCAGGATGTTTTTCAGCATAGACCTTGGCAAACATGTCATGCCTTGCACTCGTTAGTCCGTTACTGCCTATTCCGCTGTTGTATTCAGTTTCATAGCTTGCCATGCCGGCACTGGAGAGACCAACAATCACATCACCAACGGCAATTTTGTCATTGGTCACCAATTTGTTTTTGGGCCATCTTGCCGTCATGGTGCCATTGACGGCAACCGTGCGCACCACATCACCCACATCAGCCGTTTCGCCACCGAGGTAATGAATTTTAACACCCATCTTTTCAAGATCAGCAAATAAAGCACTTGTACCATCAATGATTTCTTTGAGCACTTCTCCTGTGATCAGGTGCTTGTTTCTGTCTATGGTGGAATTGAAAATGATGTTATCATATACCCCAATGCAAAGCAAGTCATCGAGGTTCATTACCACCGCATCCTGGGCAATGCCACGCCAAACGGAGATATCACCGGTTTCCTTCCAATATAAATAAGCAAGGATGCTTTTGGTTCCTGCCCCGTCTGCATGCATGATGTTGACATGGTCAGCATCGCCGGTCAGGTAATCAGGATAAATTTTACAAAAAGCATTGGCATATAACCCTTGGTCCAGGTCCTGGATGGCTGCGTGAACTTCTTCCTTTTGGGCGGAAACACCTCTTTTCTGGTATAAACTCATGGATTCGGCGGTATGCGCAAATTTAGTTGAGAACGCTGAATTGACAATATTTAAATCATTTCAACTAGAGGGCGTTGATTCTTTCAATTGAATTAATTTTGCATTTCTTATGCAAGTTCATTTTCAAATAGATAATCTTCCTCCTTTTCGGAATGCTGTCCTCACGATAGGCACTTTTGATGGAGTGCATTCAGGACATACTGCCATTCTCGACAAGCTCAGGTCTGAAGCCGATGCCCTAAACGGAGAAACTGTTGTGATCACTTTTCATCCGCATCCCCGGAGAATTTTGAACAATGCCGATGCCCCGGCACTGCTTACCAGCCTTGAAGAGCGCATCGACCGTTTCAACCAAATTGGCATAGACCATTTGGTTATTGTTGCCTTCGATACTGCCTTTTCTGCCTTGTCTGCAAACGATTATATCAAAAAATTCTTGGTGGATCTTTTTCATCCCAAGGTCATTGTGATTGGGTATGATCATCGTTTTGGACAAGGAAGAACCGGCGATTATGAACTCCTGAAACAGAAAGGTGAAACATATGGATACACGGTTGTTGAGATTCCTGAAAAGATGCTGGATGCTTCAAGGGTGAGCTCTACCCATATACGGCATGCCCTGCTGGATGGAGATCTAGCAACGGCGAACAGCTTGCTGTCCTATCC
>JAIPBY010000136.1 GCA_021738605.1 Chitinophagaceae bacterium
AAACATTCGAAAATGATCAAGTTAGTAGCCATTGCAGGATTGCTCATGCTGTCAATGACGGGCATGGCACAAAAGAAAAAACAAAAAGCCCCAGATCCGCAACAGTTTGCGGCAACCATCACCACAGAAGACCTCAGCAAGCACCTGTATATCATCGCCGGAAAGGAAATGGAAGGACGCGAAACCGCCACAGAAGGGCAACGCAAGGCGGCTACCTATATTGAAAATCATTTCAAATCATTGGGATTGAAACCCGCCAACAACGGCAGTTTCCAGCAATCCTACCCCGTTTACCGCGACGAGCCAAGTGCTTCAGCGCTGAGCCTCGATGGCAAGGCTTTTGAGGTGAACAAGGATTTCGTTCCGTTCCCGCAATGGAACAATAACGCCACCAGCTATTTTTCTGAAGTGGTATTCGTAGGACATGGCCTGGTAGACAAAGATGTGGACGATTACGCAGGATTGAATGTTGCTGGTAAGGCAGTACTGATGCTTGATGGTGCGCCATCCGGTTTCAAGCCGTCAGCTCAGGGATTTCGCGGTTCATCCAGCATGTATGGAAAAATCATTGCAGCCCGCAACAAAGGGGCCGCAGCTGTTATCATGGCTGGAGCAGGTTTTCCACGCAGGGCAGGTTCCATGCCAGGAAACCAATACACCAATATTTACAAGGCAGAGCAATACCCGAATACCTTCATTGTTGCAGATGAAACCGCAAAAGCCATTGCAGGCCAAGACTGGGACGGTTGGAAAGAAGCTGGAAAGTCTTCAAAGGTGACGGGAAAGCTGCTGAAAGCCAACCTAAAACTGTCTTTCCAGAAGAAAACCGAAGAATTGTCCAGCAGCAATGTATTGGCCTATATTGAAGGTTCTGACAAAAGCGATGAGTGGCTGATCATCACTGCACACTACGATCACCTGGGCAAAAGAGGTGATGTGATTTACTATGGAGCTGACGATGATGGTTCAGGCACCGTGGGTGTACTGGAAATCGCTGAGGCCTTTGTAAAAGCCAAGGCTGCAGGCAATGGCCCTCGCAGAAACGTCATGTTCATGACCGTGAGCGGCGAGGAAAAAGGGCTCTGGGGATCTGAGTATTTTTCAGAGCATCCAACCGTTCCAATGGACAAGGTAACTGCTGATTTGAATATCGACATGATCGGAAGGACTGATACTGAGCGCACTACAGGTGATACGTTGAACTATGTGTATGTGGTGGGAGATGACAAGTTGAGCACCGACCTGAAGCCCATCAGCGAGGCGATGAACAACAAGTACACCAAAATGACCCTGGACTACAAGTTCAATGATCCCAATGACAAGAACAGGATCTATTACAGGAGCGATCATTTCAATTTCGCCCGTAAAGGCGTTCCCATCATTTTTTACTATGATGGCATGCTGCAATCTGATTATCACAAGCCTACAGACACGCCCGACAAGATTAATTATCCATTGCTTGCCAAACGCGCCCAATTGGTGTTCCATACTGCCTGGGACATGGCCAACAGGGAAGCTTTGCTGAAGAGGGATATTGAGTTGAAATAATAAAAATCACAACTTGATTTTAAATACCCAAGGGGGCGTTTTATGGTAGCCCCACTATTTGTTTTTTTATAAGAATCGTTAACAAAAATCAAGTCATCCCAATCCTTACAAGTGTTTGAAATTATTGGTTAAATCGAAAAACAATCCATATATTTTGAGGATATTTGTTGTTATTGTCCAATAAACAGCTTTGGGGCTCTTTAAAAATATTTTTTAGTAAAATCCAATCATTCCAAAACCGTGTTTATGGCAAATAGGCCAATAATTGTTCAATTTCAGCTTCATGCACTTTTCAAGCATTTGAAAAGTGTATGTTGTTTAACCAAAATATTTTTGTCCCCTATAATCTGTGGGTGACTTGGCGAAGCTTTGAAAATTTGTGAACATGATGCAACAGGTTAAAAAAAAATGGTTGGTAATTTACACCAAGCCACGTTGGGAAAAAAAGGTTCATGCTGCTCTTCTGAAAAAAGGGATTGAAGCTTATTGTCCTTTGAACAAAGTGAAACGGAAATGGAGCGACCGGATGAAGACCATAGAGGAGCCGCTGTTCAAAAGCTACGTGTTTGTGAAGGTAGAAGATACCCAAATGACTGAGGTACGTTTTGTGGATGGCGTGATGAACTATGTCTACTGGAACGGGAAGCCCGCGATTGTCAGGGAAGAAGAGATCGTGGAAATCAAGAAATTCCTGTCAGAGTACGAAGATGTTGAAGTGTCGAGCATTGAGCTGAAACCTGCAGATGCTGTTGTCCTGAATACCGGTGTGATGATGGGTGCTACCGGCAGAGTATTGCGCGTGTTGGGTAACAATACTGTCGAGGTACGAATCGATAGTCTCGGATTCATACTCACCGCAAAGTTTGACAAGAAGACGGTGCGAAAAATCTAGGTGTCAAAAGTTGTGAATCAAAAGAGAACAAAACGAAGTGTAAAATAGCAACCCAGCGTTCAAAAACATTTTCTCAATAAAATTTTCAATGATAAAAAAGTTTCTCATCAGACTTTTTCTGCCCCTTTTTTCTCTGGCCTATCTCAGCGCCTGCACCACCTACAAACAGTTGCAATACTTGCAGGGGGATTTAGATTCCACCAAATACAGCCAGTTCAAGGTGCCAGAGCAGCGGATCCAGAAAGGCGATCAGATCAGCATTGCCGTTTTCAGCGACAATGCAGCAGCCAGTGCTATGTTCAATACCGGCTCCATCCCACAAGTCAATGGCGCCATGGCGCAGTCTGCCGGCAGTGGAGTATCCGCAGCCGGCAACGTGTATGAGGTAGACCAGGAAGGAAATATATTTTTCCCACAGATCGGAAAACTCAATGTTGAAGGCCTTACCCGAGAAGGGATGACAAAACTGCTGGACAGCAAACTCAAAGACAAACTCCTGATCAATCCTTATTATGTGATACGCTTTCTCAACCTCAAGATTACGGTTTTTGGTGATGTTGGTTCTCCAGGGGTATATCCACTGGTAAGGGAAAATACAAATATATTTGAGGCACTGACCCTTGCTGGTGACATGACCTTTTTTGGCAGACGCGATAACGTACTCATCATCCGTGAAAAAGATGGTAAAAGGGTATTTGCTCGTTTAGATGTAACCAAGCCCGATGTTTTCAATTCCCCATATTATTACCTTCAGCAAAATGATATCGTTTTTGTGGACATGCGCAAAGGCAAGGTGAACATGCAAAATCAGTCATGGGTGCAGAACATTACCCTGGGCTTGAGTCTGATGTCTGGCGTCGCATTCCTGATCAACCTTTTCCGTTGATCCAACCATAAAACAGCGTACAGCGTATGTTAAACAACAATAACAACTACGACGATTCTTTTCAGATTGGGGGGAATGCCAGGAAAACTGATTTCAGCACCAGGGAATTCCTGATTAAATACATTTTCCTGATTCCATGGCTTATTGTCTCAGTGAGCATTGCCCTCGGTATCACTTATACGCGTTTGCGCTACATCGTTCCAATTTATTCAGCATCTGGCAAGGTTCTGATCAAGCAGGATAGGCCCTCAGGATTGAATTCAGGTAGCGGCGGCAGTAACCAATTGATTGGTGATGTGGTAGCCACTTCAGTCAATTCACGGTCCATGGATGATCAGATAGAATTGATCAAGTCCACTGCCATGGCCAGAATGGTGGTGCGCAATGCTTCTATTCAGCAAAGCTATTATTACAAGGGGAAACTCAGAAATACTTTGACCCATCTGAGTATCAGCCCTATCCAACTCAATATTTTGAACCTCACAGATTCTGCCAATGGCATATCTGTTTTGGTAAAAATAATTGACAAGGAAACTTTTTCTGTTAATGGGAACAATGCTCCTCTGCGTTTTGGTAGTTTATTTCAATTGGCTCAGGGATCTTTTGTTTTGGAGAAAAAAACAGCAGTGATTGCTCCATCCACTGAATTCATCTGCACCTGGACACCTGAGGAACAGCTGGCGAGGAGTTTGGCTGCTAGTATCAATGTGGGTCTTGCCACCAAGGGAGGTAACGTGTTGAACTTCGCCTATTTTTCTGAAAACCATCTGGTGGCGCAGGATGTGGTCAATGGTTTTTTGAAGGCCTATCAGGATTATAGTCTGCAAGACAAGCGGGAGGGCTCTATGAGTGCTCTGAGCTTCATTGACAATCAATTGGCTGAGGTAAAAGGCGACCTGAGCAATGTGGAGGGTAGTCTACAGCAGTTCAGGGAAGACAATAAAGTGATTGCTCCTGAAGCCCAGGCTACCAGCTCATTTGCAGAGGCCAAAGGATCTGACAAGCAAATCATGGAACAGTCCGTCAAGATCAGGTTTATTGACTACATGATCAATTTTATCAAGGACCCGAAGAATAATTATCGTAGCATTCCACTGGTTAGCATGGTCAATGAAGCTTCAGTGGGTTCCATTATTGCGGAGTACAACAAACTACAACTGCAACGGGAAATTTCCTTGCAAACGATTCCCAAAGATAATCCCATCATCCGAGACATGGAATTGTCTATGGGCAAGGTGCGCAATGAAATTGTGATGACCCTGACGCAATTCAAAGAAACAATGAATGAGGCCCTCAAAGGATTTCAAGAAATGGAGTTGGAAGCCAATAGTGAACTGCGCAGCCTGCCCCGCAAACAACGCCAACTCTTGGACATCAGCCGACAGCAACAGGTCATCCAGGAACTCTATTCCTCGCTGGTGCAGCGAAAGATCCAGATATCCATCAGTTCAGCCTCAACGCTGTCCAATATTCAGGTTTTGGAGCCTGGCTACTCGGGTGGATGGCCCGTAAGCCCCAATCCGCGCTCACTTTACATAACGGCGATTTTAATTGGGCTGGCCATTCCCATTGGGCTTGCTGTACTGCGGGAACTGCTCAACGACAAGGTCAATTCAAAGGAAGACATTCGTAAGTTTACAACTGCTCCTATGTTGGGAGAGATTGGTCATTCTGATGAGACTGAATACCTGATTGTCAGGGATACAAGCAGGAACATGATTGCTGAACAATTCAGGGTCATTCGTGCCAATTTCCAATATGTTTTGCCCCGCCAGTCAAAGTATACAATTTTAGTGACTTCTAGCATGAGTGGGGAAGGCAAGTCTTTTGTTGCCACCAATATGGCAGGGGTGATGGCTGTTTCCGGGAAAAAAACAGTAATTCTTGAGTTTGATATCCGTAAGCCCAAAATCCTTGAAGGATTGGGCATTGACAGGAAGAATGTCAAGGGAGTCACCAATTACCTGATGGGAAAGACAACCATTGACGACATTATCATCCCAGTTGCCAAGATGGAAAATTTGTTTGTCATTGCTTGCGGCCCCGTTCCACCCAACCCTGCAGAGCTGATCCTGGATCCTAAGCTGAATGACCTCTTCAGGGAGGTAAAAGAGCGGTTTGACGTGGTGCTGATCGATACCGCCCCCGTGGGCCTCGTTAGTGATGCCATTGAATTGGGATTGCATGCAGATGCTTCGGTGTTTATTGTTCGGCATGATTTCACTTACAAGAAGCAGGTGCAGCTCGTGGAAGAACTCTACAAGGGCGGAAAACTCCCAAATTTGAGTATTATCATCAATGATGTACAGGCCATGATGGGCTATGGCAAATATTATGGCTATGTCAGCTACGGCTATATCGGCTACGGCTATGGATCTGAGCGCTATATTTCGAATTATTTTGATGTAGCTGTCAAGAAGCGGAGTTTGTGGAAGAGGATTAGGAGAGCGATTGGAGTTTAGGGAGGTTGAGGGAGGTTAATACAGTTGAACAGGTTGAAGGGGTTGAAGAAAGAAGAGGTCTCAAATGCATACGGTCACAAAATGTGACCGCATATTTTAAAAAATAGAGGTATTTAGATGATCGCAATTGAACCCATAAAAATTTCAGATTTTTCTTCTCATTTGTTTTGGGATGTCAACAAGGATGAGCTTGATTTGGATGCGAATAGGTCATTTATCGTCAAAAGAGCATTGGAATACGGGTTGATGCAAGATTGGAACTTGATTAGCAGGTATTATGGTTTGACTGCAATCGTGGAATTGGCAAAAACATTCAGGAGCCTCGAACCCAAAACGTTTAGTTTTATTTTGACCCTCTCAGGATTGCAGAAAGAAGCATTTAGATGTTCCACTATATAACAGTAGACCTTGGCCCAAGTAAATATATACACTGAAAAAAGAGACCTTGAGCTAGAGCGCATGCAACGCCATTATGCATTAACGCCCGAGCAGCGCTTTTACGACTTGATCAAGCTGTGCAGGTTTTCCATGAAAATGGCAGGAAGAACAACCATGGGGGAACCACAGGGAAAAGGGATTATCATCAGAAAACCTGTAAAACCCGAGCATGGAGAATTCTGAGTTTGTCGGGTGGCAAGATGCCAAACTTTTCGCAGCTCAAATTTCAAAGTAGTCTTGATGCTTACCCTTGGTGAGG
>JAIPBY010000137.1 GCA_021738605.1 Chitinophagaceae bacterium
GATTTTGGTGCAGATCTTGCTTTTTTCAAGAGAAGATTGTCTGTAACCTATGACTGGTACCAATCCTTCACTACGGACCTTGTAGGTCCGGGCGCTGCTGTACCTGCATTGCTGGGTACGGCTGTACCCAGAGAGAACTCCGGTGAGATCAGGACAAGGGGTTTTGATCTGGAATTGAAGTGGAAGGATCGAATTGGCGAAGTCTATTTTGAGATCGGTGGTAACCTTGCCAACAACGTAAGCCAAGTCATGTCCTATAATAACCCCACAAAAATCCTGAGCACTTTTAGACAAGGTCAGGTACTGGGCGAACTATGGGGCTATAAAACCGATGGGCTTTTCCAAACGGCTGAAGAAATCACCAAATGGCCCAATCAATCATTTTTATGGTCTGGAAGATGGAATACAGGTGACCTGAAATACCTGGATCTTGATAACAATGGAGTTATCAATAATGGAAAAAATACATCGGTCGATCCAGGAGATATGCGCATTGTAGGCAATGAGAGACCCCAGTATCTTTATGGGTTTAACGGTAATGTTTCATGGAAGGGACTGGAGTTGTCCTTTTTCTTCCAGGGTGTAGGTAAGCAAGATCTCTTCATTACTGAGATCGTGAATGGAAACGTATTCAGGGGACCTGCCAATGGACCATTGCACATGATGGTGTATACCCAGCATCTTGATTACTGGAGGGATGCATCAAGCCCATTGGGTGCAAATCCTAACGCTTACTATGCGAAACCTTACTCTGTATTTGACGGTGACAACAGTAAGAATTACGGAAGACCGGTTGATCGGTATTTGCCAAGCGGAGCCTACTGCAGACTTAAGAATCTGCGGTTGGGGTATACCATTCCTCAAAAAATGATCAACAAGGTGCAGATCAAGGGGGCTAATATTTATTTTTCTGGCGAAAACCTTTTCATTATCAACAAATTCAAATTGCTTGATCCTGAACAAACAGCAGGTAGCGCAGGTGACGGAAGAATCTATCCTTTATCAAAGGCCTTCTCTCTTGGATTGAATGTCAACTTCTAAAAAAACAGATATGAAAAAAATATATTTAATTTTATTCCTTTTCGTTGGGCTTGGAGCTGGCCTTTCTTCATGCAAGAAAGATTTTCTCAACCTGACGCCACTTGACCAAATATCAGATCCTGAATTCTGGAAAACCGATCAGGACCTCGAACTTTACATGAATGGCCTGTATAACGTTCTGCCCGGATGGAATCTCTCCGGATCAGGTGGCCATCCATTGCTTGATGCAGGAACGGATATGGCCATAACCGTCGGTTTGTTTTTAGGTGAAAAAAACCGTCTTGATGGCGCCATCACCATCCCTTCAAGCGGAGGAGGGTGGAGTTGGACCAACGTTCGCAATGTGAATTATTTCCTGGCAAACAGCGATCGTGTGAAAACGGGAGCCCTAAAAGACCATTATACAGGGGAAGCATACTTTTTCAGGGCTTTCAATTACTTTAATTTGTTGAAGCAATTTGGTGATCTTCCTATTGTAAAGACTCCTTTGACTGTGAAGGATGAGACTGCATTATATGGTCCCCGCAGTTCCAGAACAGAAGTCGTGAATTTCATCCTGAGTGACCTTGACCTTGCAGTGACAAAACTGAAGAAAAAGTCTGAAGTACCGGCACAACGGATAAGCCGCGATGTGGCTTTGTTGTTAAAATCCAGGGTAGCACTTTATGAAGGCACCTGGGAAAAGTACCATCAAAATGATGCATTCAAAGGAACGACGGATGGTAAGGCATTTCTTACCGCAGCTGCCAATGCTGCAAAAGCAGTAATGGATGGGGCAATCTATAGGTTGACCACGGGCAATCCCAATCAAGTGTATTATGAGCTTTTTAATCAAGTGAACCTGCTTTCAGATCCTGAAGTCATGCTTTGGAGGGGTTACACTTTTGCATTCGGTAGCAATGCCCTTCAGACCTGGCCCAATGGATCTGGTTATACCCAGGATATGGCCAACCTTTACCTGTGCACTGATGGATTGCCCATAGGCGTAAGTCCGCTGTATCGTGGTGATAAGGATATAAGAAATGTAGTCATGAACCGCGATCCAAGGTTTGTCCAAACGGTCATGAACCCTGGGGACCCTGTTACGATCAATTTAAAAAATGACACTAGCAAGTATCTGCTCCCTTTGTTGGGAGGTGCACAGACGGGTCCCACTGGATACGAATCACAGAAATGGCGCCGTCCTCAGTTTGACCCTACAACAAACGGATTTAGTGGAGAAGTACCGTACATTATTTTTCGATATGCGGAAGCCTTGCTCAATTATGCTGAAGCAAAAGCCGAATTGGGAGAATTGACCCAGGCTGATGTGGATTTGACGATCAATAGGCTGAGGGCGCGGGTTGGCATGCCCAATATGACCATTGCCAATATTCGTACTGATCCCAACTGGCCAGATTATGGTTATACACTGAGTAGTGCGCTGCGCGAGATCAGAAGAGAACGCACAGTTGAGTTGATGGCGGAAGGCTTTCGTCGGGATGATATCATGCGTTGGGCTGCACATAAGTTGATTATTGGTAAAAGACCCAAGGGTGCTTTTTATTCAGATGAATTAAAAAAAGCATTTGCAAATTTGGCGGTAGATGCTGCGAATTTTCTTGATCCTTACAGGACTTCGCTTGTTGGAGCGGGAAGTACCTGGGGATTCGATCCTGCTAAGCATTATCTTTTGCCCATTCCGATTAACGAGATGACATTAAACCCGGCCATTAAACAGAATCCTGGCTATTAGTCGATACCAGTTATTCATATCGATTTAATTTTTTATAAATATAACCGCCTGGTTCAATGAATCAGGCGGTTTGCTTTTTATCCGAACATCCATTGCAAAAAAATATCACCCACCGTAAGCGTTAATCATTGAAGCATATTTTTTTGATTAACCTTTATATCGTAAATTAATTTTTAAATAAAAACCTATAACCAATGCCGCAAGAATGGAGTGTAAACTGTAAGGTTTCGGATGGGTTTTCCTTTTTGCGGTCTAATAAAAACTGCAACAGCTTTTGAAAATTATTAATTTCACGATGCCTGAAAAAATAGGCAAGTCAATACATATAAAGGAAGATAAGTTACCCTTTTTTTATCCTCACCTGCATCGCCATGTTGAAATTCAAATCACCTGGGTGCTTAGTGGTGAGGGTACCATTGTAATTGGGAATAACATGAAACCCTTTCAATCGGGTGACTTGTTTGTGATTGGAGCCAATCAGCCTCATTTGTTCAAAAGCAACCCTTGTTATTTTGAACCAGATAGCCGAAAAAAAATTCATGCCCTGAATATATTCTTCAATCCGGAAGGATTCATTTCACAACTGCTCAAGTTTCCTGAAATGAACAGGATTAAAAAATTTATTAAATCAAGCAACTATGGCATCCAGGCATCTGAAAAAGATACGCCTAAATTGTTTGAATATTTTCTTAAAGTCATCAATCATGAGGAAGGATTTATGATGGCCTATTTTATTGAGATGCTTCAGGCAATGGCCAATTTAACCCAATGGGAATATTTTTCGACAGAATCTTTTGAGCACATGTTTACCGATACGGATGGGCTGAAGATGAATGATATTTTCCGTTATACCATGGATCACTACAAGGAAGAAATTTCGCTGGACCAGATTTCAGCCGTTGCTCACCTTGCGCCCCAATCTTTTTGCAGATATTTTAAAAAACACAGTGCTAAAACGTATACCCAATTTTTAAATGAACTGAGGATCAATGAAGCATGCAAGCGTTTGATGGAAAAAAGGTTTGTTTCTATTGGTGAAATTGCCCATCAATGTGGTTTTAACAGTGTCGTTTCTTTTAATCGCGTATTTAAAAGTATCGTTTCTAAAACACCCCGGGATTTTATAAAAATGCACGAAAAAAAACTACCCCATTCATATTTTGATCTACCCAATGAAATGGTAAATTATAATTCAACACACTAAATACAATATCATGGCATCCTTCCCCAGCATTTTCAATGACGTTATCGGACCTGTGATGAGGGGTCCTTCAAGTTCACATTGCGCAGCATCTTTGAGAATAGGACGGTTGTGCAAAGACCTGATGGGAGGCGCCATATCACATGTATTGATTGAATTCGACCCCAATGGTTCTCTTGCAACAACACACAAGAGCCAGGGTTCAGACATGGGTTTGTTTGGTGGATTTTTGGGATGGGAGGCGTATGATGAACGGCTGCCCCAATCGGAGAAATTTCTTGAACTGGAGGGCATTCAAGTTGACATTGAAATTCATGATATCAGTGCTGATCATCCCAATACCTACAAGCTTACCATGAGCAATAAAGAGGAATGTCATCGCATGACTGCGATTTCAACCGGAGGTGGTATGATAGAGGTAATTGAAATTGACAACTGCAAAGTATCCCTTGCAGGAGATTATCATGAAACGCTTATTTATTGTGACTTTGCAGAAAATCTCATCCCTTATCTTAAAAATACAATTGCTTATGATGAAATCATTTGGCATGAAACAAATGATGATGGGCTTTGCTTTCTTGAAATAAAGGCCCAACAATTCCTGGATGAAAATATTTTTCAGGAAATACTCGACATGAGTGAAGTTAATTATATCAAAAAACTATCACCCGTCCTGCCGGTTTTATCCAGAAACAATTTGCAGGTGCCATTCATTACCAGCGAGGAAATGCTGGTTTACAATCAGGATAAAAACCTGGCGCTTTGGGAACTGGCCATTGACTATGAGTGCATGAGGGGAAATATTTCCAAGGAGGAAGTATTTGAAAAAATGAGATCCATTGTTCGCATCATGCGCAATGCCATAGATACAGGATTGGCCGGAACCAGTTATGATGATAGGATTTTGGGCAGCCAATCTGTTCAGTTAAAAGAACAACTGACAAATAAGCGGTTGATGGGTGGTGATGTGAACAACACCATCATCATGTATGTTTCAGCCATCATGGAAGTGAAGAGTTCCATGGGTGTTATTGTGGCTGCACCCACTGCTGGGTCCTGCGGGGCTTTGCCTGGCGCAATCATCGGAATGGCAACTTCATTGAATTTGTCTGAAGAAGAAATTGTAAGGGCTATGCTTGCAGCCGGATTGATCGGGGTCTTTATTGCAGCCCATGCCACATTTGCTGCGGAAGTGGGGGGATGTATGGCTGAGTGTGGTTCAGGCTCAGGAATGGCTGCTGCTGCATTGGTGGGTATGGCCAACGGCAGCTTGGCACAATCCCTCTCTGCTGCTTCATTGGCCTTGCAGAATGTACTCGGATTGATTTGCGACCCCATTGGAAACAGGGTAGAAGCCCCCTGCCTTGGAAGGAATGTTATGGCGGCAACAAATGCCGTCTCCTGCGCCAACATGGCCTTGTCTGATTACAATCACCTGGTTCCGCTGGATGAAGTCATTGAAACCATGCAAAAGGTTGGCAACGAAATTCATCATACCCTGCGCTGTACAAATCTTGGAGGCCTTTCCATTACCAAGGCTGCAAAAGACATAGAGCAGCAACTAGAGAATCAACCCCAATCATTTTTCAAAATTTGTTAACCCAATATGTTTGACAAGAAAATATATATTGAAAGAAGGAAACAATTGCAACATGCTGTTGGCAACGGCCTGATTGTATTGTTGGGCAACGAAGAGAGCAGCATGAACTATAAGGACAATCTTTATCCTTTCAGACAGGATAGCAGCTTCTTGTATTTCTTTGGAATTGACAGGCCAGCATTGATAGGGATCATTGATATCGACAACGACAGTGAGATTCTTTTTGGTGATGATTTTACCACCGAAGAAATGATCTGGACCGGGTATCGTAAACCTTTGAACCTGCTTTCAGACAGCATTGGAATTTCAATTGTCAAACCCAGAAAAGATCTCTGGTCTTTTGTTCGACAAGCAACAGAACACAAAAAGACGATACATTTTTTGCCACCCTACAGACCCGAACAGCAGAATCTGTTGGCTGACGTATTGGGCGTTTCATCGGGGTCGTTGTCAGGAATGTTTTCAATCAGTTTGATCAAGGCAATTGTTGCACAGCGTTCTTATAAATCAGCTGTGGAAATTGAGGAAATTAGCAGGGCTGTAAACACTACTGCCAGTATGCAGCTTGCAGCGATTACCATGGCAAAGACAGGCATGACTGAAGCACAAATTGCAGGGAAAATGCAGGAAATAGCCATTGGAGCAGGTGGCAATCTTTCTTTTCCTACCATTTTCACGCAGCAGGGCCAAATTCTTCACAACGGTTTTAGCCATTCCGTTTTGGCAGAGGGAAATCTGGTTCTGTCTGATTGTGGTGCTGAAACAGGAATGCACTATGCAGGGGACCTTACCAGAACTTTTCCGGTGAGTGCAACATTCACGCCTGCACAAAGAGATATTTATGAAATAGTACATCGTGCACATGAGTCTGCTGTTGCGTTGCTGCAACCAGG
>JAIPBY010000138.1 GCA_021738605.1 Chitinophagaceae bacterium
TTGCAGAGAGCATTGAATCCAGCGGCTACAAAAAAGCCACCCTTATACAGGAAAAAGCCATCCCGGTCATCATGGATGGAAAAGACATCATCGCATCTGCACAAACAGGCACAGGTAAAACTGCGGCATTTCTCTTGCCCATTTTGCACAAGCTCATGGCAGAACAGCATACCGACAGTGAGGTTCACGCACTCATCATGGTTCCTACAAGGGAACTGGCCATTCAGATCAGCAGCCACCTTGATGGATTGACCTATTTTTCTTCCATCAGTTCCATTGCCATTTATGGTGGTGGAGATGGAGGAAGTTTTGTAAGGGAAAAACAGGCCCTTTCAACAGGGGTTGACATTGTGGTGGCCACACCCGGAAAGCTCATCTCCCACCTCAACATGGGATATGTAAAAATGAAGGAGCTTAAGTACCTGATCCTTGATGAAGCCGATCGCATGCTGGACATGGGATTTCATGATGACATCATGAAAATCATCTCTTTTCTGCCTGCGAAAAGACAGACCCTCATGTTTTCTGCCACCATGCCCCCGAGGATCCTGCAGTTGGCAAAATCCATCCTGCATGAGCCGGTGGAGGTAAGTGTTGCCTTGTCCAAACCGCCTGAAAGCATCAAGCAAGAGGCTTATATTGTTTATGATACGCAGAAGATTCCCATCATTCAACACATCCTTGCTGAGAAAGAATACAAATCTGTTTTGATCTTCTGTTCAAAAAAACAGACCGTAAAACAATTGGCTGCACAGTTGCAGCGGATGAAATACAATGCCAAAGACATTCAATCCGATCTGGACCAAAGCCAGCGTGAGGATGTATTGCTGGAGTTTTCCTCCAAAAGGCTTCCAATCCTGATTGCAACAGATATCCTGAGCCGTGGCATCCATATTGATAATATTGAGTTGGTCATCAATTACGATGTGCCCTCGGATGGCGAAGACTATGTGCACCGTATTGGAAGAACAGCAAGGGCAGAGACAAAAGGTGCTGCCATCACTTTCGTAAACAACGATGACCAACACAAATTCCAACGCATTGAAAAGCTGATTGGTAAAATCGTCGACAAAGTTGAATTGCCTGCAGCATTGGGCAAAGGTCCTTCATACGAGGCTTCATCCTCCCGAAACAGGGGTCCCAAAAAAGACATGCCAAAACCCAATGGGCAAAAGCCCAGGCCACAGGCTCCCCCAGCGGCGCCAAGGCCTGCCGGTGGACTTAAAATTGAAAAAAGGGCTCAATAAAATATTGAACCCTATTTTTAGTTTTCATTTTAGCATCAAACGGCTTGCTGGGATTTTTCGTTCCTGAATACAACAACGCCATCAAACACATCCACAAAAACAGGATTTTCTTTGTCTATGTCACCCGCCAGAATCCTTTTGGACAATTGGTTGACAATTTCTTTTTGAATCAATCGCTTTAGTGGCCTTGCACCGAATTGTGGATCATAGCCATTCTCTGCCAGGAAATCAAGCGCATAGGGTGTGAAATGCAGTTCGATTCCTGTATCCTTCACCAAATGCTGGAGTCCTTTCAGTTGTATTTCAATGATCTTCCTTACCTCTTTTCTGTTCAATGGCTGGAACATGATGATCTCATCTACCCTGTTCAAAAATTCGGGTCGGATGGTTTGGCGGAGTAAATTCATGACATCTGTTCTCGCACGTTCTGCAGCCTTTTCCATCTCATCAGGAACTGCCTTGTCATAAGCATCCTGAATGAGATGGCTTCCTATATTGCTGGTCATGATGATGATGGTGTTCTTGAAATTCACCACTCGCCCCTTGTTATCAGTCAATCGACCATCATCCAATACTTGCAAGAGCACGTTCCAAACATCAGGATGTGCTTTTTCAATTTCATCCAGGAGCACAACACTGTAGGGTTTTCGCCTGACAGATTCTGTCAATTGACCGCCCTCATCATATCCGACATAGCCTGGAGGAGCACCCACCAACCTGGATACGGTATGTTTTTCCTGGTACTCACTCATGTCAATGCGGGTCATCATGCTCTCATCATCAAACAGGTATTCCGCGAGGGTTTTGGCCAATTCTGTTTTACCAACACCTGTTGTACCCAAAAAGATGAATGACCCAATGGGCCTGCGGGGATCCTGCAAACCTGCCCGGCTTCGCCGGATGGCATCTGCAACGGCTGTAATGGCCTCTTCCTGCCCTACCACCCGTTCATGCAGGTGTTCTTCCAACTGCAAGAGTTTTTCTCGGTCTCCCTGCATCATCTTGGCCACAGGGATGCCTGTTGCCTTGGCAACATTTTGTGCAATATCTTCAGCATCCACTTCTTCCTTCAGCAATCTTTTTTCTCCGGTTTTGGCCAACTCTTCAGATAGTGCTACAATCTCCTCTTCTTTCTGCTTCACTTTGCCGTAGCGGATTTCTGCAACTGTTCCATAATCACCCTCCCGCTCTGCTTTTTCCGCCTGGAGTTTTAGCCTTTCAATTTCAGCCTTTGCCGTCTGCACTTTTTCAACAAGCTCTTTTTCCTCCTTCCATTTGGCTTTGAGGGTATCCCTTTCAACAGCCAGGTTGGCCAACTCTGTATTGAGTTCTTTCATCTTCACATCATCATTCTCTCTTTTAATCGCCTCACGTTCAATTTCAAGTTGCCTGATCTGGCGCTCGAGCTTGTCCAATTCCTCTGGCATTGAATTCATTTCAAGCCGTAGCTTGGCCGCACTTTCATCGATCAGGTCGATGGCCTTGTCTGGTAAAAAACGGTCTGTGATGTACCTGTTCGACAATTCTACAGCAGCAATGATGGCCTCGTCCTTGATGCGCACATGGTGATGGGTCTCGTACCTGTCTTTGAGCCCTCTCAAAATGGAAACGGCATCTTCAACACTGGGTTCATCAATCACCACTTTCTGGAACCTTCTTTCCAGCGCCTTGTCCTTTTCAAAATACTTTTGGTATTCATTCAGCGTTGTTGCACCAATGGCCCGGAGCTCTCCCCTTGCCAGCGCAGGCTTGAGAATATTGGCAGCATCCATGGCACCGTCTCCGCCGCCCGCACCAACAAGCGTATGAATTTCATCAATGAACAACAGAATCTCTCCATCGCTGTTGGCCACTTCCTTTACAACGCCTTTCAGCCTTTCCTCAAACTCTCCTTTGTATTTTGCCCCTGCTATCAGTTGCCCCATGTCAAGGGCATAGATCAATTTGTTTTTAAGGTTATCGGGCACATCGCCATTGACAATCCGCATGGCCAGTCCTTCTGCAATAGCCGTCTTTCCAACACCTGGCTCACCCACAAGAATGGGATTGTTTTTTGAACGCCTGGTGAGGATATGAAGGGTTCTTCTGATCTCTTCATCCCTTCCAATCACAGGATCTAGCTTGCCTTGACGGGCCATCTCAATCAGGTTTTTGGCATATTTGTTCAGTGCATTGTATTGCGTTTCCTGCGTCTGGCTCTTTACTTTTTCCCCCTTTCTGAGTTCCTTGATGGCCTGCATAAGACCAGATTCTGTCAGTCCAGCTTCCTTTAGCAATTTGGCCACTGGATCATTTCCTATGAGCAATGCCAGCATCAGGTGTTCCGGCGTCACAAACTCATCTCCAAACTTTCCCAGGAGAGAACCTGCCCGCAACAAGGCATTGTTGGCCTCTCTGCTCAATGCTTGTCCAGGCTCATCTTGAGATTTAGGCAATTTTGCCAATGCTTCCTTTAACTTTGTGTTGAGGACCTGCATGGATACATTGTTCTTTTTGAGCAGGTATTCAACAGGTGAGGTCTTTTGTTCCAATAAACCTTGGAGCAGATGATCGGTCTCGATATTTGGATTGCCAGCATTAAATGCAGCCTGTTGTGCAGATTGCACCACTTCGGACGCTTGTATGGTAAAGTTGTTTAAATTCATATCCAGGATTTTTATATTATCGTCAAATCATTCACCACATATCAAAACAGGTAATTATGACAGCCTTCTTCAATAAAACATGTCGCAAATGCAGTCTGGCACTGATTTTCCTGCTATTCTTGCAGTCGGGCCAAGGCCAAACAGACTTCGGTGGATTGAATGCAATAATAAAGCGGAATGAGAAGATCCTGGGCAAAGAGTATGTGGTGGTTATCCAAAAAGCAGGAAAAAACATTTTCTTGAAGGAGTCTGAAGAGTTTAAGCTTAAAACGCCTGGCCCCATCGCCAGTTCCAGCAAATGGCTCACCACTGCCATGATCATGGTTTTGGTGGATGAAGGCAAAATTAGCCTGGACGATCCTGTTACAAAATACATACCCGTATTTGCAAAATACATGAAGGGCTACATTACCATCAGGCACTGTCTTTCCCATACCACAGGGCTGGATACAGAGCCAGTGGGCATTTTGAAGATCGCGCAAAAATCCAAATTCGCCAGCTTGGAAGAAGAGGTAAACTATTTTGCAACAAAAAAACTGATTGTAGACAATCCGGGTGATGCATTTGCCTATGGTGGCATCGGCATCAATATTGCAGGCAGGGTGATTGAAGTGGTTACCAAGAAAACATTTGACAGGGTAATTACCGAAAAACTGTTTCGCCCCATGGGCATGCGTACCGCCACCTTTTATAACGAGAATGGCAATGCACCCAATCCATCCGGAGGTGCCGTCTGCTCTGCATTTGACTACCTCAATTTCATGCAAATGTTGCTCAACAAAGGTATGTTTAACAACAAGCGCATCCTCAGTGAAAAATCAGTCCAGGAAATGTTGACCATCCAATTTCCTGAGCTTAGGGTACGTTACACACCAGCGTTGGCAAAGGATTTCAAATATGCATTAGGAAGTTGGGTACAGGAAAGGGATGAGGCAGAAAAGGGATTTGTATTTTCATGCCCAGGCATGTTGGGAACTTGGCCATGGATCGATACCAAAAGAAACTATGTTGGCATCGTATTTTCAAAAGAGTTGATCACTGGCCAGAAAAAAGAACTTTCGATTCAAATCAAAGAAGCTGCTGACACAGCGCTGGATCAATAAGGAACGCTTCCATGATTTCACCCAAGGAAAGTGCCGACATTATCAAAAGCATTGCTATAGCAATGGGATTTGATGATTGTGGCATTGCAAAAGCAATGCGCCTGGATGATGATGCGCACAGGTTGGAAAACTGGCTCAACAAAGGGCTGCACGGGGAAATGAAGTACATGGAAAACCATTTTGAACTGAGGACAGACCCTACCAAACTGGTTCCAGGTGCACAATCCGTCATCACGTTGCTCTTCAATTATTTTCCGGCCGAAAATCAGGATGACGGTGTCCCAAAAATTGCAAAATACGCCTATGGCAAAGATTATCACCTGGTCATTCGCGATAAACTGCATGCATTTCTCCACCAGATCAGGGAAAGGCTTGGGCAGGTAGAGGGGCGTGGATTTGTTGACTCTGCACCAGTGCTGGAAAGAAGCTGGGCCATGCAGAGTGGATTGGGATGGATTGGAAAAAATGGAAACCTGATCAACAAGAAAAAAGGGTCTTTTTTCTTCCTGGCCACCCTGATTACAGACCTGGTTTTGGCACCAGACCTTCCTTATCACCAGGACTACTGTGGTTCTTGCACCAGGTGCATTGATGCATGCCCCACAGAAGCCATCCTGCCCAACAAGACATTGAATGCTTCCCAATGCATCTCCTACTTTACCATAGAATTGAAATCAGCCAACCTTCCGGAGGAATTGCAGCAAAAAGCAAATGACTGGGTGTTTGGTTGCGATATTTGTCAGGATGTTTGCCCATGGAACAGGTTCAGCAAACCCCATCAACACGCTGAATTGGAGCCACTGGATGAGGTTTTGGCCTTTTCCATCAACGACTGGCTATCGCTTGATAAAACATCCTTCAATAAATTATTCAAGGACTCTCCCATCAAAAGGACCAAATGGGAAGGGATGCAAAGAAACCTTGTCCTGTTCAGTAAAAAATCGCATTAATTGAGAGCGCAAAAACTTTCAAGATTGGATTATTCCCACTTGAACACCTTAATGGCAACTGCATAAACCACAATCCCCCAAATCAGCAGGTATTGCAACTGCGGCCAGCAATCATTCAAATGGGCCCCCTCAAAAGCAACATTGCGCATGGCCTGGTTAAGGTGTGTCAACGGAAGAATCTTGCACAATGGCTGAAGCCATGCAGGAAAATTTTCTACAGGGAAAAATGTACCCGCCAGCAGAAACTGTGGAAGGGTAACCAAGTTGGCAAAAGGAGGAATGGTACTTTCACTGCTGGCCAATCCACTCACAATGAAACCAAATCCCATGAATACAATCAACCCAATCAAACTCAATACCATCAACTCAATGAAGGTAACCATGCCATTCACAAGGGTAAACTTGAACGCAAAATGACCAATAGAAAGGATGACAACTGCCGTGATCATCTGAAAAGCAATCCTTCCCAGTCCTTCTCCAAAAACGATATAAGTTCTTTT
>JAIPBY010000139.1 GCA_021738605.1 Chitinophagaceae bacterium
ATCAAACAAAAATATACCCTGTTCCTTGTCAGGAATGCTGCGATCAACGCTGCAGGATATTTTGTTGATCCGACTGTCAGCAACAATGTCAATGAACAATGGAGGTATATTCCACCGGGAGGTGGGGCACAACTTACCGGATCCTCAGCGCTGGTAAGGTTACAACGTATACTGAATATGCATGTGGTACCAGGAAGGGATATCGCTAGCTTGTCAAGCAATGGTGTAGGCATGACCAACGCTGGTGAGTTTGTTTCCTATGGAGGCAACAAGGCATTTACTTCTGGCAACAGGGATGTTGCAGCAACAGCAGCCGTACTCGGTACCAAGACAGCTGCAAACGGCACTGTTTATTTCATTGATAAATTACTGCAGTTCAGTGAGGTTTCCATTGGAAAGCATATTGAATTGCTGGGTACTCCTGCAGCATCTCAATACAACTCCTTCTGGCAATACCTCAAGTCTTCATCTATTTTTACTGCAGCTACTGCAGAAATTGCAGGTGTTGCTTCTGGTACATTCTATACCTTCTTCATTCCTGATAACAATGCAATTTTAGCAGCTGTGAACGCAGGATTGCTCCCAGGTACTGGTGTTGCGCCCAACAAGAAACCCCTCTTTAACCCAACTTCGCCCATTGATAAGGCGTTGGTTGCCGATTTTATTTACTACCATATCCTCAACAAGAAAAACATTGCAACTGACGGACAGGAGAGCGGATCTTTTGAAACTTTGTATAAGTTTCCCAACGGAGATCCTTCCACCATTTTTGTCAACAACACGGTTCCCAATGTCGTTACATTAAACGACATGAAAAACAGGACGGCCAACATCACATTGGCGCCAAGCAACGTGCTCAGCAACAGGTGTACCATCCATCTCATTAACAATTATCTGCGTTTCAACTAATCTTAGATACATTTCTTATGATATACATGTCAAAAATATTATCAAAAGCTTCAGCGTTGACAATCATCCTGTCTTTCGCCGGTATGCTGGTAACTGCACAAACAGTGTTGAGGGGCAAGATCGTTGACAAGGCTGGTAAACCCATACAGGGTGTTTCTGTTTCCGAGCTCGATGCAGACAACCGGATTGTAAAGGGTGCCCAAACCGATGTAGCGGGTAACTATGTGTTGAACAATGCCAACGGCGCAAAGAACAGGATTTCAGTTTCTTTCATTGGCTACAAAACCATCACCCAAAAAATCAACGGTAGAACTTCCATCAACCTTACTTTGGAAGAGAACCAGGGTGATCTTGGTGAGGTCGTGATCACTGCAAGGCCCATCAGTTCCAACGGGATGATGAATATTCCTGAGAAGAACCTGACCACTGCTGTAGCTAAAATCAATGCAAAGGAAATGGAGGAAATGCAGGCGCCAAGCATCGATCAGGCCCTGCAGGGTCGTTTGAGCGGTGTTGATATCACGGCTTCCAGTGGAGACCCAGGAGCTGCTATGAACATCAGGATTCGCGGGGTTTCATCCATCAATTCAACCGGTATTCCGATGATTGTATTGGATGGTATGCCATATGAAACAGAGATTCCCTCTGACTTTAATTTTGGGACTGCTGATGAGCAAGGCTATGCGCAATTGCTGAACATTTCGCCTGCAGACATCATGACCATTTCCGTCTTGAAGGATGCGGCTGCTACTGCCATTTGGGGCGCCAAGGCTGCCAACGGCGTTTTGGTCATCACCACCAAAAGGGGAAATATCGGAAAGCCTTCCATGAACTATACTTTCAAAGGATCTGTTTCCCTGGTGCCTGACGCCATTCCCTTGCTCAATGGAGACCAGTATTCTTCGCTGATACCGGAAGCGTTCATGAACAGGATGGGTACAACACTCAACACGACCACCAGCAGGGAATTCAATTATGATCCGAACGATCCTTATTGGTACCACAATTACAGTAACAATACCAACTGGATTGATGCAATTTCCAGGACTGGATTTGTAAGGGATCATACACTGAGTTTGAATGGAGGTGGAGAAAAAGCAAAATATTTTGCATCAGTAGGTTATTTTGATCAGCAAGGTATTACGATTGGTACAGGGCTTCAAAGGATCAATACAAGGATCAACCTTGATTATAACGTTTCTGAAAAAATCAAATTCTTCACCAGTTTTTCATACACACATTCTGATCAGACAAGGAATTACCTTGGATCCAGCTCTGCCAGTGGTGAGTCTTCCATCCGTGGAATGGCATATATCAAAATGCCAAACATGAGTGTATTCGAGTACAATGATCGCGGTGAACCAACCACCAACTATTTCTCTCCGGCAGCCAATATCCAGGGCCAATACAGTAGGGTTTACAATCCGGTCGCCATGGCGGACAAGGCCATGTACACCATCTTGGGTGACCGTGTGATTCCCCGTTTTCAAGTCGATTATGACATTGTAAAAAAAGTGTTGAAGGCAACATTTGATGTTCAGTTGGACATCAACAGCACCAAAAACAACAGCTTCCTTCCACAAATTGCCACAGGCCGCCCCAATACTGAAACGGTTGTGAACAGGGCCTACAATGGGGACATTGACGCGTTCAGCATCGGTACCAAAACAAGCCTTATTTACACGCCGAGGATCAAAAACCAAAACCATGATCTTCAGGCATTCATGAACATACTCACCAGCGACTACAAAGCGGTTTTTCAGGAATCGATGACTTCCAATACTGCATCTTCATTGTTGGTGGATCCCTCCATTGCATCACGCACGCAAAATGCTGAACTGCGTTCTGTATCTGGACAGAATCAGAACCGTTCTGTTGGTGCGCTTGTCGGTGCCCAATACAGTTTCAAAGACAAATACCTCTTCAATGTCACCATGCGTGGAGATGGCAATTCAAGGTTTGGTCCTAACTATCGTTATGGCCTTTTCCCTTCACTTTCTTTCCGTTACAGGCTTTCAGAGGAAAAATTCCTCAAGGATGTCAAGTTCCTGGATGACCTGAGTTTGAGGGCCAGCTATGGTATTGCCGGAGAGGTACCGCGTTACGATTATCTCTTTTACAACACCTATACTACCTACGATTATACTTATCTTGGTCAGGCGGGTATCTTCCCATCAAGAATGGAATTGAAAAACCTGCGTTGGCAGAAACTCCACGGTACCAATATCGGGTTTAACCTGAGCATGTTGGGTGGTAGGTTCCGCATGGATGCTGAAATTTACAGGAACCGAACCAAAGACCTGTTTTTTGATGGTCTTCAAATTGCTTCTTACACAGGCTTCAATTCATTGTTCATGAATGTTGGTACCATGGACAATCAGGGTTGGGAAGTAGCCGTTTGGACGCAACCCTACAAAACCAAGAACCTGACCATCGGCTTTGACTTCAACCTCTCTGCCAACCAAAACATCATCAGGGAAATTTCAGAATTCTATCCCAATACAAAGGGAGATGTCACCAAGAATGGCGAATACCTTCGATTGCTTCAGGTAAACAATCCTTTCGGTTCATTTTATGGATACCGCTACAAGGGTGTCTATTCAGATAAGGCGGCAACTGTTGCAAAAGATGGGAAGGGTGCTCCGATCATCGGACCCAACGGGCAGATCATCTACATGCGTTTCAATTATCCCAGCACCGACTATATCTTTCAACCCGGCGATGCCATGTACGAAGACATCAACAATGATGGAAACATCAACTACATGGATGTTGTATACCTCGGAAACAGCAATCCAAGACTGTCAGGTGGTTTTGGTCCTTCACTCACCTGGAAAAACCTTCGCATCACCACATTCTTCAGTTTCCGCTGGGGCTACAATGTAATCAATGGCACCAAAATGAACACGACCAACATGTTCTATTTTGATAACCAAAATACTTCTGTGTTGGGCAGGTGGAGAAAAGAAGGTGATGTTACTGAAGTGCCAAGGGCATTGATCAGCGGTGGCTTCAACTGGTTGGGCAGCGACCGTTATGTGGAGGATGCATCATATGTAAGGTTCAGGACCATCACAGCAAGATACACCTTCAACAAAAAGGTTTTGTCCAAGTTGAAATTCAGGTCATTGAGTGGGTTTGTAACGGCCGAAAATCTTTTCACCTTTACCAACTACCTGGGCCAGGATCCTGAGGTATCCTTCAGGGGATCTGATCCATTCAGGGTTTCCTATGATTACTCCATGACGCCTCCTGCAAAAAACATCACCTTCGGATTGGTAGCCGGATTTTAAATAAAACATTGAACAGAAATGAAAACCTATTTCAAATATGCCTTTGCCTTGATGCTTGTTACTGCGTTGGGCGGATGTAAAAAATACCTTGACCTGCAACCGCTGGATGGGATCATCAAACAGGAATTCTGGAAGACCAAGGAGCAGGTCAAAGCCTCTGTCTTTGGCATTTATTCTTCCATGATGGAATCTTCCTCCGGCGGCTATGGCAGACAGGATTATGTGCCTTCCATGACCGAGTTGCTTTTTGTTTGGGGTGAGGCAAGGGCTGACCATGTTGCAACAGCAACTGCTTCCAGTGCAGATGATATCGCATTGGTGAATGTCAATACCCAACCGACCAATGTAAACGTCAACTGGAGGCCCTTTTACAGGACCATCAATTTTTGCAATACGGTGATTGAAAAAGCTCCTGAAGTATTGGCCAATGACAATACATTCACCCAGGCCCAGCTCGACAATTACCTCAGTGAAGCGCTGGCCATCAGAGGCCTGATGTATTTTTACCTGGTCAGGAGCTTTGGTGATGTGCCTTTGAAAACAGATGCTACACTGAGTGATGAAAACATCAAACCGATCCCCAAATCCACACAGGCTCAGGTCTTGGCGCAGATTGTTGCTGACCTCAAATTGGCAGAATCCAAAGCGGTAAAAACCCACGGTGATGTTGATTCAGACAAGGGTAGGGTAACCCAATATACCATCAATGCGATTCTTGCTGATGTATACCTTTGGATGGAAAAGTATCCTGAAGCCATTGCAGAATGTGACAAGGTGATCAATTCCGGAAAATTTGGACTGATCCGCGGTGCTACCCGCAATGGTCCGGTGATGGAATACAACGAGAGCTGGTTCAATACCCTGTATGCCGAAGGAAATTCAAATGAAGGGATTTTTGAACTGCAATTCAGTACACAAAGATTGAATCCGTTCTTTCCTATTTTTTCACCCACCATACCATCCAGAAGGTGGACCGCCACTGCAGATCTGATGGAAAGAGTCTTTACGCTTGATCTTAATGACGATAAAAACATTGACATCAGGGGCGACAGGGGTTCTGTCAGTGCAGCCACTTCTACCATCTGGAAATACATTGGGGCAAGTCCCTTTATCACCCGACCCATTGATCAAAGTTTTGCGCACTGGTTTTTTTACCGCTATGCCGATATCATGCTCATGAAAGCCGAGGCCTTGAATGAGTCTGGCAATGGTAAGGATGCACTTGATCTTATATACAAGGTCAGGGCTAGGGCCAATGCATTGACTGCAACAGACCTGGCACCATCACCCACTGACAAGAACCTGATCCAGGATTTCATTCTGGAGGAGAGGGCAAGGGAATTTTGTTTTGAGGGCAAGCGTTGGTACGATGTGTTACGCAATGCAAAAAGAAAAAACTATGCGCGGTTGGGAATCTTGCTGAACACCATCTCACAAAGTGTGCCTTCCAATCTTCAGCAGTCTGCCCAGGCCAAGGCCAGGGATGTCAACAGCCATTATTTCCCCATCTATCTCTACGAACTGCAGACCAATAAACAATTGATTCAAAATCCTTTTTACAAATAATCAAGCCAGTATATGACCAGAAAAAATATATTGCTCGCGGGAATCGTTTCCATCTGTCTGATGTACCTGGTGA
The DNA here is from genome assembly GCA_021738605.1 of Chitinophagaceae bacterium. Classification (GTDB taxonomy): domain Bacteria; phylum Bacteroidota; class Bacteroidia; order Chitinophagales; family Chitinophagaceae; genus Pollutibacter. Next base: position 5,842 of record JAIPBY010000139.1, read on the forward strand.
ACACAGGATGCAGAAAGATTGAGGTAGTGGAGAAAACAACCCTTGATGTGAACATCGTTGGATACCTGGACAAGAACCCGGATTCATTTTCATTGTTCAGGCAAATCCTTGAAAAAACCGGAACAGCTGCATTCCTGAATGCCTATGGATCTTATACTTGTTTTGCACCCACCAACAGTGGTGTGAAAACGTATTTGAAAAATCTTGGCGCAACCTCAGTGGAAACTGCAGATATGGCAACGCTCAAAGACATGGTAAGGCTCCATTTATTGGAGGATACCATCTATACCAATTCTTTCACGGATGGCAAGCTGCCTGTGGTCACCATGTATGGACAATTTCTGATTACATCAGTAGTCAATACATCAGGTGTTTCCAGTTATGTGATCAACAGGCAAGGTGCTGTTGTGAAATCCAACATCAGGGTTGGAAACGGGATCATCCACGCCATTGATCAGGTATTGACACCTGCCACCAAAACAATTTCTCAACAATTGGAGAGCAAACCAGAATATTCCATTTTCGTTCAGGCCATGAAAGAGACTGGGTTTTTTGCCAAGTTGAATGTTGTGGATCCAGACCTTTCTAAAAGGTGGATCAC
>JAIPBY010000140.1 GCA_021738605.1 Chitinophagaceae bacterium
GCCATTTCCTTCCACGCTGGATTTTGCTCAACGAGCCTGTACATGGTAGAAAAACACCATACCTCTCTGCCTTGCAACCACATGAACTTGTCGGTATCGTATACCTTGCCTTGCTGATCCAAACAGGTGAAATAGCCACCATGCTCTTCATCCTTGCTATGCTGAAGCCAAAATGGAAGCACATTCTTGACCAATTCTTCATGATAAAGTTCCGAATAGTTCATTATCCGGCTAGCTACATCACTGCTTATTTCTTGTACCATTGGCATAATTTAAAGACAACACACTTAAAATAATTTAACAATTTATAAAATATTTCTAAACTGACCCAACTTTGTTAATTTTTTTATTATCTAATTTGGAGGGTATTTCAACAAAAAATACAACTTACCCAGCTCAACCAAGACCATTTGCCTGTTTGTAAGGCTAGAAATAAATACAACATTCAACAGTCAATGTCCAGATTAAAACAGATAAATCATAGATTTGATGTGCGGTAAACAATGAAAAGGAAAAAAACAAATCTTGATATATTCAATGATGAAACAGTCTCTGGGGTTGTTTTCAAAAACAGGTCCCTGAAAAAGTTCATCATCAGCCATATCAACCAGTCTGGCAACAGTACAATCACTGATTTGAGCAAAGATTTGGGAACCAGCGTCCCTAAAACTACATCCTTGATCAATGAACTGATCCAGGATGGCTTGATTCAAGATGAAGGTAAACTTGATTCAACCGGTGGACGCAGGGCCAGCATGTTTGGCCTGGTACCAGATGCCTGCTATTTCCTGGGAGTAGATGTAAAGAAATTTCATATCAATTTTGGATTGATGGATTTTACCAAGAAAATGATCTACCAGAAGGAAAAAGTGCCATTTCGCCTTGAAAACACACCAGAATCATTGGAAAATCTCATCCAGCTCATCAAGGCCTTTTTGGGTGAGGGGCCAAGCAGCAAAGCCCAAATACTGGGCATCGGCATCAACCTGACGGGAAGAATCAACCATAAAACAGGACATAGTTTCAGTTTCTTTCATTTTAAAGAGGAGCCCCTGGCTGAAATCATTCAAAATGAAATAGGCATCCCAACATTTCTGGAAAATGATTCCAGGGCAATGGCCTATGGAGAATTTCAGTCAAACGAATTGAAAAAGGAAAACAATATCCTGTTCATCAATATGGATTATGGCATGGGTATGGGCATCCTCCTGGACGGAAAGGTTTATTATGGGAAATCAGGTTTTAGCGGCGAGTTTGGGCATATCCCTCTTTTTGATAATGAAATCATTTGCCATTGTGGGAAAAAAGGTTGTTTGGAAACAGAAGCATCTGGGCATGCCCTTGTTAGAAAATTCAAGGACCAGATAAAAAAAGGATTTACTTCAACTGCATTGAAAAAAAATATGTCCATTGATGATATCACCATGAATGATATCATCAAAGCAGCATTGAATGAGGACCAGCTCAGCATTGAACTTATTTCAGAGATAGGCGAAAAGCTTGGAAAGGGATTGGCTTTGTTGGTCAATATATTCAACCCTGAAATACTTATCCTTGGAGGTGCTCTTTCTGAAACCGGCGACTACATCCGTCTCCCAGCCAGAAGCACCCTCAACAAACTTTCCCTGAGCCTGGTCAACAACGATACCAAACTCAAGATCTCTCAATTGGGAGAAAAAGCTGGGGTTATTGGGGCATGTCTTACAGCAAGAGACACGATCATTCTTTAGATAAATCCCAATCACTGTATTCCTAACTTTCGATCAGGATAAATGAAGATTCAGCAAGCATCAATTGGAAGCTTTCAGCAAACCCAGTTGCTGTTGAAATTTTTTAACAGCAAGATCTCCGACTTTCCTCCCCTGCCACTTGCCCAGCTCAATGGCGTCCCTGAAATGGATCCCACCATACAATCTTGAGATTGCAGCTTCTTCAGCTGCAAGATTGAAAGAACTGAACTGTCTCGTTGGCAAGCCAAACTCCACTTCAGTATGGTCAAGGAAGGAAAATCCCTCTCCAAAAATTGTTGTCAACATGGTCGCAGCAGCATTAGAGCAAACACTATGACCTGACAAGTATTCTGGGAATGGTGGAGTTTGTAGCAGTGGTTTCCAGCGGGGATCAATCAATCGATGGATGACCGTTTCAGGTCTTATCCGGTTGCTTCTGTATTTTTCATCCCAGCATGCAATGAATGAGTCGGCCAGCGTGATGGCGACTAAAGCATGCACCATTGCTGTTTGAAAAAGAGGAAGATCAGATTTCAAACAAGCAATACCGGTAATGCCAATCCAGTGGCCGCCAGGAGAAATTTTCTTAAGACCAAATTCAACGTGACCGATTTGCTGAACGGCAAATGGATTGCAATCCCAAAAACTTGCAATCAGGGCTTGTTCCTTTGTCTGGTTATTCCCCAGTTCATAAACCTCTTTCAACAATTTAAAATAGGAAGAATTTTTGGATTTGCTGTATACCACAGGTCTGGCAGGAACAAATTGCTGTGCAGAATCCATGAAAAAAGGCCTGAGTTTATTCCAATGTGGCTCAATGGCAGACATAAAAACAGGTGGTGTTGGCTGCCAAAATGCGTCTCCGATTTTAGGGGTATACCTTGGCATGTTGTTTAATCTCGTAAAGCCATCTGCCCTGGCAAAAGAAACCAATTGCGCAACTGCAGCAATTACCATTTTATTGGTATTCTCGTACAATTGTTTTGATGCTGAAGTTTTAAACCAGAGCAACTGCAGTGAATCAATTTCTTTCCGCATCAGGTAGCCAGAGGGTAAGAGCTTCTCAGCCCCCCTGAATATGGTGAGCACACAGGCCAAACCCTTATCTGTTTGTTGCAATGTTGATGGATCAAGCTGAATACCAGTAAACTTATTTACAATTCCTTTCATGCTGGGAAAATGAACGGAGTCATAGTGAGAGATCACTTCATAAGAGGCCAATGAAAGATAAGCATAGTATCTGCTCGCAGCTACAGGAGAGGTAACATCGTTGAGCATGATGTCGGTAGCTTTTTTCATAGCAAACACAAAATCTTTGGCATCAAGATGCTCTTGTGACTTTGTAGTTTCCCAAGGCAGCAATAAAAAAAGCAACATTAACTTTAATGAACCCATAGTAATATTTTAATCAAGACAAGGATCGTATTTACGCAAAAAAATCAGATGATCTTTACAACTATACTTCACATTTAATAGCTGATGAAAACAGGTTCTGCACCATTGATGCCAATCATGAGTGTTTTTTTTGAGCCAACAGCTTTTGTCTCAATGATATCCCTAATACAGCCTTTGATGTTCAATCCAGCCTTCTGCTGGTCTACATGCTCAAAATCTCCTTTCCCATTTCCTTTCAACAAAATGCCATGATTGGCATCCACCTTTCCAATTTTTATCCTTGCATGTTCAATATTGCCTCCGAGGAATATATCCATGTTGCCATCATGGTCAAAATCATCCGTCCAAATGGCATACACAGGTGCATAGTCTGCCTGAACAGGCAGTCGGTGCATGATCATACCCTTGGAGGTATTCTCAAACCAAACAGTATGCAAAAAATCTGCAAAAAGTTTTTTCCCAGATTTGATTTGTGCACTATCCAAAATTTGATCCAACTGCGCATCAGCATAGGAATCATAGGTAGGAAAACGCTGACGAAGGCTAACCATCTGATCAGTGATCTCATCACGGGATGCCATGGGATATGATTTCCCCAGAATGGGATAAAACAAGAGAGGATCAATGAATCCATTCCCATCAAAATCACCATAATGAAGGGTGATGGGAATACCGGGCTCAGGACGCAACTGGGTATTCATCCCCCAGTTACCAACCACCAAATCCTGATCACCATCGCTGTCAAGGTCTTCGAACCGCATTGTATTCCACCATCCATGGTATGGTACTGTGAAAAATTGTTGCGTCACCTCATTGAACTGCATTTGGGAAAACTGAAAAACACGGACTGGGCTCCATTCTCCAACGACAACCAATTCGTCGTTCTTATCCCCATTAAGATCAATCCAACGGGCATCCGTAATCATGCCCAACGTATTGAAAACAGGAGCAATGCGCTCTGTACCGTCTTCAAATTTTCCTTTTCCATCATTCACCAGCAGTCTTGATTGGGGACTGGTCGGATATTCTCCAGGAATAACCCTGCCTGGAGCAAAAAGATCAAGGTCTCCATCCTTATCAAAATCCAGTGGTACAATGACTGCACCAGCAAAAGCTTTGGTAGGCAACAATCCCTTGGGCTTAGTGAATTTGCCCCGATCATTCAAATAAAGACGGTCTTCCAACTGTACACTATCTTCTATTTGAAAACCACCACTCACCACATAGAGATCAAGATCATCATCATTGTCAGCATCAAAAAAAACGGCTCCGCAGTCTTCATAAACCATGTCAGCGGAAAAAATCCTTTGTACATCCTCCCGATAATTACCATCGCGCTGTTGTAAAAATAATCTACCAGGATGATTGCGTGGGCCACAAATGAATATGTCGTCAAGCTTATCACCGTTCACATCACCTTTTGCAAATCTAGGGCCCGAAAATGAATGCATGTTGGTCATCAGTGGCTGGATCTTAAAATCATTGGCCTGATCCTCACTGTGAGCAAAACTTAACACGGGGCGACCAACAGAAAAAATGGGACTACTTTTCCCTTTGGATGTACCTGCCATTATGGGTGTAGCAGATGACCTGGAAGAAGGTACAGCGTTGGATGGCTTTACCATGACCAACGTTGTATCAAGCACTATGGGGTCCCTTACCACCTGCACCAATCCATCTGACCATACAATTCGCAAAGAGTCAACGCGTCGCTCTTTCAAGCCAAAATGAAGTGGCACTTGCATGGAAGACTGAAATCCATGTACTGGAAACTGCTGCAGGGTATATTGATTACCTGAAGCGTATACAGTAGCAACCGACCCCAAAGCATACCTGTTTTTATCAGAGGAGCTGGCACGCAAATCGATTTTCAGAAAGTGCCCGCCGGAGTTATTTTCCCTTGTATTGTTTCTGTAAAGACCAACCTCCTGGTTCATTCTGTTGATGGCCAAATCAAGATCCCCATCATTATCAAGATCAGCATACACTGCTCCATGAGAAAAATTCAGCTCTTCAAAACCCCAGTCAACTGATTGGTCTTTGAATTGCAGATTGCCCCTATTTTCATAGATATAATTATGAAGGGGAGTGGATTGGATACCTTGCAACATCTGAAACATACGGCTATCGGTCTTTCCCTGGATATGCTTCAAACGCTGATCCGCATAAAATTTCATAAAGTCACGATTGATCATATCCCTGCCATATCCATTCGTAACAAAAAGGTCCTTGTTTCCATCCAGGTTAAAATCGGCAAAGAGTGCAGCCCAGCTCCAATCGGTATTGGATACGCCAGCCAGTTGTCCAATCTCGCTGAAGCTGCCATTGCCATTGTTAAGCTGCAGCATATTGCGCATCAGCTGATGATAAAAGCCATTTTGAACGCCATTGGCATAGAGTTCATAATTATCAGGAGCATACAGCAGCTTCTGTCGCCGGTTGTCTTCAGGGAGCATATCCAACGTGAACACGTCCATGTGCCCATCATTGTTGATGTCTGCCACATCAACACCCATTGAGAAATTTGACAGATGGCCAAAAGATGACTTCAGGGTTTCAGTAAAGGAACCATTCTTGTTGTTGATGTAGAGATAATCCTCCTCAACATAATCATTGGACACATAAATATCAGGCCATCCATCGTTGTTTAGATCTGAGATATTCAGGCCCAGCCCATAACCCAAAGGATTGGATATGATGCCGGCTTTTCTTGATACATCAGAGAATTTTCCATTGATATTCTCATAAAGCCGATCACCAGCATTGGGATCAACCATTTTTTTAACATACGCAGCATCAAAGTTTCTCAGGTTTTTGATATTATGATTCATCACATAGAGATCAAGGTCCCCATCACGGTCCATGTCAAAGAAAGCAGCATGGGTTGAATACCCCCAGTCTGCAACACCCATTTCCTTTGCTTTGTCCGTAAAACTAAGGTTGCCATTGTTTATAAACAGCTGATTCGCTCTTTGACTTGAATCAAGATCTCCTGAGTAACAAACATAAATATCCAGCCAGCCATCGCCATTCACGTCAGCAATTGAAACACCCGTCTTCCAGCCTGGCTTCCCTGCAACACCTGCAGGCCTCGTAATATCTTCAAACCTAAGCCCACCCTTGTTTAAATAAAGCTTGTTGGCGGACATGTTGCCTGTAAAATACAGGTCAACCAATCCGTCGTTATTGAAGTCCCCAGCACCTACTCCCCCACCATTGTAAAAATATTCATAGGTGACGATGTTAACAGCCGGGCTCTCAACAATTCTATTTTGGAAAAGAAGCCCAGAAGATTCCCCTGGAACCGCA
>JAIPBY010000141.1 GCA_021738605.1 Chitinophagaceae bacterium
TCAACTCAATGAAGGTAACCATGCCATTCACAAGGGTAAACTTGAACGCAAAATGACCAATAGAAAGGATGACAACTGCCGTGATCATCTGAAAAGCAATCCTTCCCAGTCCTTCTCCAAAAACGATATAAGTTCTTTTTATGGGTGTTGCAAAAAATCGTTTGAGCACAAGTGTTTGGCGAAGGCTAAAGAAAATGAATGCTACACCAAATACTCCGGCACTCAACAAAGAAAAACCAAGCTGACCCGGCAAAATGAAATCAATGGTGCGGTATTCCCTCCCGGGCAAGGTTTCCTTTTGCATGTAAGCATAGCTGGGTCTTTGCGGAAAATTGACAAGATCCAACTCTGCAATGGCCTGCTGTATGATGGATTGCAATAAACCTATCCTGTCAGCAGCCGCTGTAGAAGTGGTGATCTCAACAGCATATTTAGGATAGGCGGCAGGATTGATTTCCCTGATATTGATGATGGCGGTAATATGCCCTTTTTCCAATTCTTGCCTCGAAATCATCAAGGGTTGTGAGATAACCTTGAGGTTGGACTTTTCCAACAGTTTTGTGTACAATTCGTTTGCATTGGATGAAGCGGGATCGAAGGTAACCCTGATAACAGGTGTTGTTGAACTGAGAAATCCAAATACAAGGATGAAAATGATAGGAAACAGAAAACTGAAAATCACCGCAGAAGGGCTTCTGAAAATTGACTTCAAACTTGCTTTTGCAATGGCCAGCATAGCCCTCCACTGGTTGTATTTACCCTTAGGATTGTTCATGTTCGCTGTTTCTCAGTTTTGGTAAAAATAACTCACTTGATGATAAACTCAAACGGAAGTTGGCTCTTGATTTCCCCTTTTTCTTCCTTCATGGCTTTGATGCGCTTGAAAAGTTGGTAATATTCCATACCCAATTCTTTTTGCAGGGTTGAACTTGTCAGATCGCTGCTGCCCTTGTCCATAAAATATTCCAATATGGATTGAGGCTCCGGGTATTTTCTGACCTTGAATTCTTTCATGCCAGCCATTTTTGCAGCCTCTGCTATGGCCTCTTCCAGCCCGCCTATCTTGTCTGCCAACCCAAGTTGTATGGCTCTTTTGCCTGTCCAAACCCTGCCCTGGGCGATACTGTCAATATAGTTGATGTCCTTTTTGCGGCCTTCTGCAACCCTGGTTTTGAAATCGAGGTAAATCTGGTCTACCTGACCCTGAATGAATTGTTTTTCATTCTCCGTCAAGGCTCTTGTAACAGAGGGCATGTCTGCATATTCTCCTGTTTTTACACGGTCAAAACTGATGCCCAGCTTGTTGTTCATGAAACTTGAAAAATCGGGAACAATAGAAAACACACCGATTGAACCTGTAATGGTATTGGGCTGCACCATGATTTTATCAGCATTACAAGCAATATAATACCCCCCGCTTGCAGCAACATCACCCATGGACACAACAATTTTTTTGCCTTCCTTTTTGATCAGCTCCAGTTCTCTCCAGATGATCTCACTGGCCAGGCTGCTGCCTCCTGGAGAATTAACCCGCAGCACGATGGCCTTTACAGACTTGTCTGAGCGCAGCTTTCGCAGCAAAGCCAGGTATTCATCAGAACCAATCTGGTCTGGAGAACCCCTCCCATAAACAATTTCTCCCTCGGCCAACACCAGTGCAATCTTGTCTTTTGAATAGGCCCCAGTAACGCTGACGGCTTTTGAATATTTGGCAAGGCTGATAAAATTGATCTTGTCTGTTTTTCCGATTTTCAAGCGCTGCCTGATTTCATCCCTCACCTGATCATCATATTTCAATCCATCCAATAATCCTGCAGCAACTGCTTTCTCAGGCTTATCCAGGGCAAATCGATTGGCATAGGATTTAAGGGAATCAATGCTTTTATTTCTTGATGATGCAACAGCATCAATCATTTCATCATAAATGTCATTCAACCAAACACTGGTCTGCTCTTTATTGGCATCAGACATGGAAGTTGTCCTGAATGGCTCTGTAGCACTCTTGAATTTTCCTGCATAAAAAATCTGTGGCTTGATCTCCAGTTTATCAATCAGGTTCTTGAAAAAAGTATATTCCACAGACATGCCCTGCCATTCAAACATCCCCTTGGGATGGCAGTAAACCTTATTGGCCACACTGGCCACATAGTATGCTTTTTGTGAGATATAATCGCCATATCCAATGATGAATTTGCCAGAAGTTTTGAATGTCGTCAATGCATTGCGCAATTCTGAAGACCCTGCATATCCATTGGCATTGTCCTTGGATAAAAGGTATACTCCACGGATAGATGAATCCTTTGAGGCTTTTTCAATCAACTTGATGGCAGTGTTCATATCCGGCTGAAGATCATCGCCTGTAATCTCTGCAATGGGATCTTCCATGGTTCTGTCGTTATAGGCTTTTGAAAGATCAATCACCAAAACAGATTTTCCTTCAACTGATACTTTTTCAGAAGCAAGAAAAGCCCCTGCAATCCCAAAGAACAACAGGAAGATCAGACCAAAGAAAATGATCATTGCCAGCAAGGATGCAAAAAAACTTTTGAAAAAACTTTTCACTGCAAATGGGTTTAGAAGGCGAAAATAAAGAACTTTACCCGCCGAAGCGGGATCTATTTATGAAAGAAGTGTATTTATTGATAGGTGGTAATATTGGAGACCGTTTCTTCTTTTTAGGGGAAGCCCAAAGGCTGATTTCCCAACAATGTGGACAAGTTACCAGCAGTTCCGCTGTATATGAAACCGCTGCATGGGGCAAAGAAGACCAGCCGGCCTTCCTCAACCAGGTTTTGGTCATCCAAACTGCACTGGGGCCAGTAGAGCTCATGGCTGCAATTTTGGTAATTGAACAACAAATGGGAAGATTGCGCAGGGAAAGGAATGGGGAAAGGAATATTGACATTGATATCCTTTACTATGAAAATGAAGTGCTTGAACTGCCAGAGCTGACCATTCCCCATCCCAGAATTTACATGCGAAAATTCGCCTTGATCCCCCTGCTGGAGTTGAATGCAACAAAAATAGACCCTGTGCATAACAAAACCATCCAGGCACTTCTAGAGGCATGCCCAGACAGCCTTGAAGTAAGACAATTTTCAAAATGAAGTATACATTCATCACCATTGAAGGAAATATTGGGGCCGGGAAAACAACCCTGGCCAACCTGCTTGCAGAGCGTTTGAATGCCAGGCTCATCCTTGAAGAGTTCGCAGACAATCCTTTTCTGGCCAAGTTTTATGACAACCCTGCGCAATATGCTTTTTCCGTTGAGCTCTTTTTCATGGCAGAACGATACAAACAACAAAAAGACCTGGTAGGGCAACAAGACATGTTCAGGACCTTGACCATATCCGATTATCTTTTTACCAAATGCTTGTTGTTTGCCAAAGTAAACTTGCCGGACGATGAATTCAGGCTCTACCAGAGGTTGTTTGACATCATGCACCATCAGATGATACAACCCGAACTGCTCATCTACCTGCATTCACCCGTGAGCAAATTGCAGGAAAACATCAAAAAAAGGAATCGGCCTTACGAGCAGAATATCCAAAACGATTATCTCTACAATATTCAACAAACCTATACCCATTATATCAAACAGCACAACATGAAAACGCTGTTTGTTGACACCAGCAATGCCGATTTCACCGGCAATCCCAAACACCTTGATACCATCTTGCAAGCGCTTGAAAAAGAATATGGGGATGGGCAACATTTTATTTCACTTCCCTGATCAAGGTCAGCAACAATAACCGAAATTTGCGGGGATGTTCAAATTTGTGAAACACCATAGTTTTGGGGCCCTCCGCTATCCGGAATTCAGGAGTTACATCCTGGCAAGGTTCTTCTTTATCATGGTACTGACCATGCAGGCCACCCTGATCAGCTGGAAGGTTTTCGAAATGACCAAAGATCCGTTCAGCATCGGGTTGATAGGATTGGTTGAGTTCGTTCCTGCTGTCATCATGGCCATCTACTCGGGGTATATCATCGACAGGACAGACAAGAAAAAACTGCTTCACCTGAGCATAGCAGGGAACCTCCTCCTTACCATCCTTTTTACCTACATAACCAGTGAACACGCATCAGCCTTGTTCAGCCAAACAGCAATCCTGATCAATATCTACCTCATCGCTTTTTGTACAGGTATTGCCAGGGCCTTCAGCGGCCCCACCTCATTTGCACTGGTGAGCAGCCTGGTTCCAAAGAAAGAACTTCCCAACGCCATCAGTTGGCACAGCAGTTCATGGCAGATTGCAGGTGTAAGTGGGCCAGCAATAGGCGGAATCCTTTACGGATCAATGGGCATCACCTTTACTTTTTCACTGATGGTGGTACTCCTCACACTTTCCATCGCCATTCTTTTTTTGATTGGACCCAAACCACCCACCTTCACCATCCCCCGGGAACCCATGCTGAAAAGCATTCAGGAAGGTTTTCGGTTTGTCTGGAATGCAAAAGAAATACTTGGCGTATTGAGCCTGGACCTGTTTGCTGTCTTTTTTGGAGGCGCCACCGCCCTGCTTCCTTATTTCTCGGAAATCATCCTGAAAACGGGTGCTGAAGGGTTGGGCATTCTTCGTTCGGCACCTGGAATCGGCGCCATTGCAATGATGTTATTCGTGAACTTCGTACCCATGCGCAAGGACCAGGGCAAGATCATGTTGCTCTGTGTGGCAGGATTTGGCATGACCATGATCATCTTTGGGCTTTCCACTGTTTTTTGGATTTCCTTTGCGGCCTTGTTCCTGTCGGGATTGTTGGATGGCATCAGTATGATTGTGCGCTCTACCATTCTCCAAACCAGGACACCTGAAGAAATGAAGGGAAGGGTTTCTGCACTGAACAGCATCTTCATCATCTCCTCCAACGAGCTAGGGGCTTTTGAAAGTGGATTTGCCTCGAGGCTGATGGGAGTGATTCCATCGGTGGTCTTTGGCGGAATGATGACCATCAGCATAGTGGTCTATACTTGGTTCAAGAATCCAGCCATCAGAAAAATCAATTACTAGGTCTATTTTACCTCTTGCATCAGGCGTTCCATCACAACATAAGCGGCTGGGCAAAACGTTGTGTTCTTTAGTGTGAGGGCCTGTCTTTTGACAAATACATCTTCATCAGTGTAAGGAAATCTTCTGCAATCCGAGGGCCTGTCCTCATAAATGGAACAATGGTTGTCAGCCCCAAGGAATGGGCAGGGCTTGGTTTTCAGTACATAGTCTCCATCTGTATCAATGTCAAGGTAAGTATCGATAAAAACACTTTCCCGTAACCCCAAGACCTTGCTGATCCTTTTGATGTCTGGGGTTTTGAAACGGGGGGAATAATTTTTGCAGCAATTGGCGCAGGTCAAGCAATTCACCTGTTCAAAGGCCTCCTCATGTAATGCGGGAAGCACCTTCAATGCCTGGTTTTTGTTTACCCGTTGCAGGTAGGCCTTGTAGGCTTTTGCATGCGCCAACGATTGCTTTTCCCAATTGATCAATAATCCATCCGCCATACCCCAAAAGTAAAACCTAAACAAACGCCAAACTACTGTTTCACCATTTAATCCACATTCCGTTTTTTTAGTCTACAAAATCATCATATACTGCCTTCTTCTGATTAAATTTGCACCCTGACAATTTTGGCATTTCAACTTGCATTTCTAACGAATAAAGACCCATCCATGAATCTTTTGACGCAGCAGGAAAACGAATTCAGCAGCAGGCATATCGGCCCTTCAGCCATCGAGGAAAAGGAAATGCTCAGCACCATTGGTGAGCCCAGTCTTGCCGCATTGGTAGAAAAAACAGTTCCACCGAATATCGTCAACCACAATGCGCTCAATGTTCCCCCAGCCATGAGTGAAGCTGCTTATCTTGAGCATGTTCGCGCCATCGGAGAAACCAATATTGTAGCCAAGAATTTCATTGGCCAGGGATACTATGGAACCCATACACCCAGTGTCATCCTCAGGAATATTTTTGAGAACCCAGGTTGGTACACCCAATACACTCCCTACCAGGCAGAGATTGCACAAGGAAGACTGGAAAGCCTTTTGAACTACCAAACCATGGTCAGTGAACTGACAGGTTTACCGATTGCCAATGCCTCTTTGCTGGATGAATCTACAGCAGCCGCTGAAGCCATGACCATGTTTTTCAATGCCCTCAACAAACAGGACCATATCGACCGTCCAAGGTTCTTTGTAGACCAAAACTGCTTTCCACAGACGCTTGACCTACTGATCACAAGAGCATTACCCATTGGCATTGAAATAGTTACAGGAGAACTCTTAAGCGTCACATTAGATAATTCATATTTCGGCGCCCTTGTTCAATACCCCAACAATATTGGAGAATTGAAGGATTACAAGGGCTTTATTGACC
>JAIPBY010000142.1 GCA_021738605.1 Chitinophagaceae bacterium
GGAAGCAAGAGAATGACCGGATATGTAACCATCCTTCGATAACTCGCTGATCAATGCAAATGGTTCGTACAATATTCTTGATTTTGTTTTTGCTGATTCAGTCTGTTGGCTCCTTGCTGGCACAAGACCGGTCCAACCGCGGAAAGGAGTTCTGGTTGGGCTATGGTCACAATGTCATGTTCAATCCAGCTGCCGGCAACTACAGCCAAACCCTTGTGTTGTACATCTCAACTGTTTTGCCGGCAACCGTTGAGGTTTCCATACCCGGAAATGGCTGGCGCCAAACGGTGGTTATTCCTTCCAACAGCGTAGATGCATCCGTTGTCATTCCCAAAACTGGTTTGCAGGATGCACGGTTAACAGGTGAGGGGATTTTCAACAGGGGCATTCATGTAAAGGCTGATGTACCGGTTGTATTGAATGCTCACCAGTACGGATTGAATTCTTCCGGTGCCATGATGGTCATGCCCACTGAAACCTATGGATACAATTATTATTCCGTCAATTGTAAACAGGTATCCAATGTGGACTACAGCCATTCCTGGTTTTATGTCGTGGCACCTGAAGACAATACGAGAATTGAAATCATTCCTTCAGGCACTACAGAAAGTGGACGCCCGGCAGGTCAGCCCTTTTCTGTCGATCTCAAAAGGGGTGAGGTTTTCAATGTGTTCGGTAAACGCCTTCGATATGACAGTGGTGTAGACATGACCGGAAGCAAGATTCTTTCCATTGCGGGCAGTGATGGACAATGTCATCCAGTGGCAGTATTTTCTGGATCCAGCCGCAACACACTGTGTTTTGGAAACGGAGGAGATATCATGCAACAACAGGTTTTTCCCTCCAATACCTGGGGCACCCGCTACCTGACCTATCATACCCTGGCCAATGCCAACTCCGACCTGGTAACACCATTTTTAAATATTTACAGGGTGGTTGTACAAGATCCTTCCACCGTTGTGAAAAGAAATGGAACACTGATGACCGGGTTGATCAATAATTTCTACTATGAATTTTCCAGCGATGCTGGTGATTATATTGAGGCTGACAAGCCTATCCTTGTTGCACAGTTTATGCCCTCCTCCAACGCCTGTGCAAGTGATGCCACCAACCCTTATGGCGACCCTGAAATGTTTTATTTGAGCCCCTTTGAGCAGGGTATTAAAAATGTTACTTTTTATAAAACCAGGAACCAATACATCGACTTCAATTATGTGAGTCTTCTGCTTCCTGCTGCAGGAATTTCTTCTTTGCGGGTGGATGGGAAAACTGTTGATCCGCTCAACGTCATCCGTCATCCCATCAAAAATGATTATGCTGTTGCGGTTGTCCGTTTGTTGGGGGCAGCCGGACAGCACAATGTTTCATGCGACAGTGCATTCAATGGCATGGTCTTTGGGCTGGGCTATTATGAAAGCTATGGTTACAATGTTGGCACACTTGTAAACAACCTGAACGCCTATGCCACCATTAAAAATACAAAAAGCATTTTGCCTGGTGTAGATTCATTCACTTGTATCAATACTCCCTTCAAAGCCAATATTAAAGTGGCCTACAAGCTGAACAGGATACACTGGAAATTCAGCAAGGCAGCTGGTCTTAACATCAAGGCCGATTCTGTCATTAACAATCCTGCCCCAATAGATTCTGCCTTGGTTTTTGGCAGAAAATATTATGTTTACTCCATTGCAGCAGACCTTCGGTTTTCTGTTGCAGGCAACTATGCTATTCCAGTGGCCTATTCTTCTCCAGATCTTGACAATTGCAGTAACACAGAAGATACTGTTGTCCATGTACTGGTGAAAGAAGGCCCCAAAACTGCTATCACTGCGCCGGGTGTGCTCTGCAAAGACAAGGAGGCGAGTTTCAAGGGAACCAATAGCGCACAAGGGTTCAATCTGGTTTCTCACCAATGGGATTTTCCTGACGGAAGCCAGGGCAATGCAAGGGAAGCTAAAAAAATCTTCACTACTGCGGGCAACAAGACCATTCGGTATACCGTGTTGACAGACAATGGTTGTATGGCCGATACGGTGACAACTGTAAATGTTGTAGATCTCTCTGCAGTGGCGGTAACAAAGTCCGGAAAGCCCTGTGTTGACAGTATCCTGCAGTTTGTTTCATCCATTCCATCTGCATCAAATACAGGGGCAACCTGGTTCTGGAATTTTGGTGATGGCCAGCAGTTCAGCAGCAAGTCCAGCCACCTGGCACTGCATGCCTATAAAAAACCATTGACAGCTTTTTCTGTCAAACATTGGATTGCATTTGACCAGGGCTGTACCAGTGATACCGTGTTGCACGCGATACCATCCATCAACATTGCACCCATGATCAATGCTGGTCCTGATATGTATATCAAGAAGGGCAGTGCTGCCCCGCTGCAGGCAAGTATTCCCAATTCCATCCAGTACCAATTTGTTTGGAGCCCATCCACTTTTTTAAACCAGGTCAATTTGCTCAATCCTTTGTGCTCACCAGATGTCGATATGGCCTATACTGTACAGGCCATCGATAAACAAACTGGTTGTGCTGCCAAGGATACGCTGCAAGTAATTGTCTTGTCAGCGATAGATATCCCCAACACATTTACGCCCAACGGGGATGGTATCAATGATACCTGGAAGATCCTTTTTCTGGCACAGTATAAAAATTGTCGGATGGAAGTGTACAATACTGCCGGGCAAATCATCTATCAGTCTGAAGGCTATGCGGTAGCATGGGATGGAAACAGGAATGGTTCTCCAATGCCCGCTGGTACTTATTATTACGTGATTGAATTAGGAGATGGCAGCAAGAGGCTAGCCGGATACGTTACAATTTTGCGGTAAAAAAGAGCGCCGCGGGAAACCCGCGACGCTCGTATAAAAATCAACGCTGTTCTTTGCATCAATAACTGAGGAAAGAAGCCAATGTTCTTGCAGCAGTTCCTGTTGTTGAGCGGTAGCTTCCCCTGAAGATAACAGTATAGTTTCTTTTTGCAGTGGGAACCAATCCGTTCAATTGTGTCAGGTTGGTTGTCGTACCCGTTGGACGAACGTACAAGGTATCGCTGATACCAGCCCTGAATGAAATGAAATCTGTAACAGCGGCTGTGCTGATATTGGTGAAAATATTTGCCTGCTGCTTCTGGGAGAAAATATCAACATTGGGCATGGCGGTTGGACTGTAAGGGAAGTTGGCAAACCTTATCCTTGCTGACGTGTCATTGAATACCTGAATGTTGTCTTGGACAACCTTGTATTTTGGCGCATTCAAAGAATCATAGGCAAAAATGGTATAGTAGTTGCCACCAGTCATCGCAGTGCTGAAACTGATGGGGTATTGTGTGCTTGGGGCCAGTGTATCCCTGATGGCAATGGCTCTATTTCCAGCATTCACAGCTGAATAGGAAGGAGACAAGGAAGGGAATACAGCACCATAGGCAATGGCAGCACCATTCAGGGGAACCAGATCGGAGTAAATATAGGTTCTGTTGGAATTGATGATGGCATTGTGAAATTTCACAAAAGCCGTACTACCGAGGTTGGTTTCTTCAGTAAGAATCGACTTGTATTCTTTCTCACAGGCCGCCAGCACGATCATGGATGCAAGGGCTATGGTGATTGATTTGATGTTCATTAATGATTTCATGATGATGATTTTAATCTTGTGATCTATTTCTGTGAGAACCATTGTTCCTTGGTATTGTAATCCAGGGCGATGGCACCGATCCTTGTCAGTTCAGCAATATTGTAGAGGTACTCTGAGTTGTAACGGGGTCTGGCCCTGTAGGTATATTTACCACTGTTGTTGATGAAAAGATCTGTTCCGGTAGGCATCACAAGGTCTGCATATACCGCAGCACCTGTTTTTGCATCTATATCGGTATAGTGAAACCTCCTCATGTCAACCCATGTTTCGTGCATGCCAAAGCCATAAAGGGCGATGTATTTCTGCAACATGATATGGCTGAGGGAAAGTGCTGTAGTTGAGGGAACCACTGTAGGGTTGGCAAGAAACGCCGCCTTGGCAGCGGTTGTAATAAGCCTAGGTGCCGGTACGCCTGTGCTGTAATCAGTATTCAAATGATCAATGTTGAGGCTGATGCCATCAGCATAGGCTGCCCTTGCTGAAGCGGCATCTCCTTTGCGGAAATAGGCTTCTGCCAGCATAAACTTATTTTCACTTGCAGTGATGATGGGGAAAGGCGATCCGTTCTTGAAGATGTAGCGACAGGTTGCATCAGATACTGGCGCAGCAGCAGAGCTGAATGGCTGACCCCAGAAACTCTGTGGTTGGTCTGCAGTTACCAAACCAGTAGCACCTTTGTTTGGTTTTACACCTTTGATGGTTCCGTTGGTATTTTCCCTGAGCATGTAAAATGCCCTTGGGTCTGTAACACCCGCGAAACGGGAGTTCAATCCATTCATGAGGTTGGCGATATATTCCGTTTGGCGCAATGCACCCACGTTGTTCCTGTATGGACCATAGAAATTGGAAGTACCAGTGATGCCTGTATTGGCAAATTTTACTGTTGCATTGTCTTGGTTGGTGTTGATGCCCAACAAAGCATATTTGATCACAGAATCTGGTTTGTACTCAGCCTTGTTGCTGAGGTGATTGAAAGACCTGGCCATGACGGTGTAAACGAATTTCTTCCATTTGTTTACGTCTCCGTTGTAAAAATAGGCATCTCCTTTTGCGAGGTTGGCCTGGCTTGCATTGTCTCCTGTCTTGTTCAAATATTCCAAAGCCAATCTGCTGATGGCCCTTACTGTATCGTAGACATCTTTCTGGTTGTCGTAGTTGAAAACCAATTGTTCTGGGCGAAACGCTTCACGCATGATCACCTCTCCATACATGTTGGTCAAAGCCAGCCAGCTGAAAGCCCTGATGGCATAACCCACACCCACATAGTCCCATTTCTTTTCTTCCATTCCCCACTTCACCATTTTGTTCAGGTTCTCACCCATTCCAAAATAATGCATGGCCCACACAGAACCAAGCAGGTCACTTGCTCCTGTTGCACCACCCATTTGGTCGTACTGGTTACCAGCACTGTTGGTGGCAAAATATTGTACATAACGTCCTACGTAAAGACCATCGTTTCCGAGGCCATAGGCACTGCCCGCAGCAGCAGAGCTACCTACAAAGTTTCCGATGATGCCGGGCAACAGGGTTTCAACTGGAACCCTGACACTGGCGTTTGGATTGGCAAATGCCTCATCAATCTTCTTTTCACAACTGGAGAAGGAGAAGACCAGGGCTATCGAGGTCAGGTAAAATATGATATTCTTTTTCATGAGCTGATTTTTCCTTTTGATTAAAATGATGTCTTCAAGCCGAAGTTGAAACTGATGGGGGCAGGCATTGTACCGTAGTCAAAACCAAATCCACCAACTCCTCTTGAACCTGCTGTATTACCATTGACTGCAGGATCTGCACCTGTGTAATTGGTAATGAGCACAAGGTCATTCACGGTGAGGAACACCTCAAGTGTTTTGATGCCAGGAAGGTCTTTGAATGGATTCTTGGGCAATGCATATGCAAATGTCAGGTCACGCAGGCGAAGCCAGTTTACGTTTTTCTCGATGAAGTCCTCTTCCGGCATGTTCGTATAATACGCATCGTTCAAGGCAGGGATGATGACAATCGTATTCGGAGTTGGATTGGTATTTTCCCTTCCATCTTTCAACACACCCTTGACCACGCGTGGGGTGAACCTGTCTGCAGTAAGCGGACTTTTACCAGCAAGGGTGAGGAACCTGTGTGTACCATTGAAGATGTCTCCACCCACCTTGATATCCCAGAGGAAGTTCAACCTGAACCTGTTCAGGCGGAAGGAGTTGTTGATACCCAGGGTGAAGTCAGGATTCCTGTCGCCACGGATCTTGAACAATTGTTCAACCACGGGCAATCCATTGGCAGGGTTGATCAGCACATCACCATTGAGGTTTCTTTCATATCCAAAACCGGTAATGGATGTGGTTGGTCCACCAAAGACCAGACCGCCTCTCGCATTGCCATAAAGCCATGTATCGGCGATATAGTATTCTGCAACATTTTTGGGCATGTCAATCACCTTGTTCCACATCTTGTTGAAGTTCATCTGGAAGTTCCAACCAAACTTGGCCTTGTTGATGACATTGGATCCAAGGGTGATCTCAACGCCCTGGTTCCTGGTGCTTGCAGCATTTTGTGTGTTCAGTACGAAACCTGTGCCATAGCTCAAACGGAAGTTCTCAATGATTTGCCCTTTGTTGAGGGTATTGTAATAGGTGGCTTCCAGGTTGAGCTTGTTCCTGAAGAGGCGGAACTCTGTACCCAGTTCGTAAGTACTTTGTCTTTCTGGAGCCAGTTCAGGATT
>JAIPBY010000143.1 GCA_021738605.1 Chitinophagaceae bacterium
AATCATGCGAACTTCATAGCCCAATCTTTCCATCAACAAAATACACTGCTTGCCAATTTCAACGTCATTGTAATTGGAGAATTCATCACAGAACAAATACACCTTGTTGTCAGCCTGCTTGCCTGAGGGATTTGAAATGCGCGAGCGATGCCATTCGCGTAAGGTCTTTCCAGCCACTTTGGGCAAAGAACGATCAGGATGAAATCCAACCAACCGGTTCATTGTTTTTCTGAGAATGGGCGTTTCGATCATCCAATTGTATATGCCTGAAAACATGGAAGCCATTTTCATCTGGCTGGAAAAATTGCCAATCAGTTTTGTCCTGAATGGAACGCCTTTTTCATCATAATAGGACTGCATGAACTCGCCCTTCAGCTTCGCCACATCAACGCTGGACGGGCACTCAGACTTACAGGCCTTGCAGGAAAGACAGAGATCCATGATCTCTTTTACCGCTTCTTTATCAACGAGATTGGTTGATTCATTGGTGAGGTACTGCCTCAATACATTGGCACGGGCACGGGTGGTATCGCGCTCACTCCGGGTGGCCATATAACTGGGACACATGGTACCACCAGTGACCTCAGTCTTTCTGCAATCGCCAGAACCACTGCACTTTTCAGTAAGTTTAAGATAACCACCTACAGGTTGGAAATCATAGACAGTTTGAACAGGTTTTAGGGTGGTTGCAGGATTGAACCGCAACTGTTCATCCATCGGTGGTGTATCCACAATCTTGCCCCGGTTGAAAATATTGTTGGGGTCGAAGATTTGCTTGACCTGCTTGAACAAACCATAGTTGTGTTCCCCCATCATCATGGGGATGAATTCTCCACGCAAGCGGCCATCGCCATGCTCTCCCGACAATGAACCGTTGTATGATTTTACCAGTGCAGCAGTTTCTGTCAAGACTTGCCTGAACTGTTGTATACCAGCTGCAGTTTTCAGGTTGATGATGGGTTCCACATGCAGCTCTCCCGCTCCTGCATGGGCATACATGGAATATTGCAGGCCATGGCGTTTCAACAATTGCTCAAGGTCTGCAATATAGTTGGGGAGGTCCTGAGGGCTGACGGCACAATCTTCAATCAGGTTGACTGGTCTTGCATCTCCGGGAAGGTTGCGCAACAATCCCAGCCCTGCCTTTCGCACGTCCCAGGCCAGCTTGCACTGCTCATCCTGCAAGATGGGATATGCATAGCCAATATTTTTTTCTTGCAATGCCTTGATGAGTGATTGACATTGCAGGATCAATTCATTTTGGTCATTGTTGAAGAATTCAACCATCAGGATGGCCTTGGGTTCTCCCTCAATGAATGCGCGGCTTTGGGAAAGTTCCGGAGATGATTTGGTGAACTGTAAAATGAAATCGTCTACCAGTTCTGAAGCTGCACATCCATGTTCCAGTGCCACAAGATTGGCCTGTAGCGCATCTTGCAGTGTTTTGTTGTGAACAGCCACCATGGCAACTTGCGAAGGAGGAAGGTCCAGCAATTGTAACTTTGCTTCTGTGATAAAACACAATGTACCCTCTGAGCCGGCAATGAGCTTGCTCAGGTTGAATGAAGTTTCATCTTCGAACCTGGACATTTCCAGTACTGTATCGAGCGCATAACCGGTATTCCTTCTTTTGATGTCTTTTCTTGGGAAGCAATCTTCGATGGCCTGCTGATTATCCTTGTTGTCGACCAGCGCTTTCAATGCCTTGTATATGTCGGATTCAGCACATGAACCCATGCACTTGCTTTCCACTTCGCTTTTTGTCAATCCTTTGAAAACGGTCTCTGTACCATCACCCAAGATTACA
Source organism: Chitinophagaceae bacterium (assembly GCA_021738605.1). Taxonomy (GTDB): domain Bacteria; phylum Bacteroidota; class Bacteroidia; order Chitinophagales; family Chitinophagaceae; genus Pollutibacter. The sequence continues at coordinate 1,808 of JAIPBY010000143.1, forward strand.
CTGGTTTCTAAAAGATTATCCCTTGTGGTTCCCCAGATGATGGAATGAAGGCCGCATGAATTGTTGCCAATCATCCCACCAATCATCGCCCTGTTGGCCGTAGAGGTCTCTGGTCCGAACATCAGGCCAAATGGTTTCAGGAAGGCATTTAAATCATCCCTGATGACCCCTGGCTGAACACGGACCCATTTTTCCTTTTCGTTCAGTTCCAGAATTGCAGTAAAATATTTGGAGATGTCTACTACTATGCCGCTTCCCACAACCTGCCCTGCCAATGAAGTACCAGCGGCCCTTGGAATCAGTGATATTTTTTTTTCAGTGGCAAAGGCGATGAGGGCCTTGATGTCTGCGATGGTTTTGGGGATGGCAACAGCCAATGGTTTTTCCTGATACTCTGACGCATCTGTGGCATAAACGGTTCTGATGGCAGCATCAAGCCCTTTGTCATCTAAATATAACTCGCCAGAAAAAACAGATTGGAGCTGGTCAAACATAACCTTAATTAAGGATGATTGCCCAGGAAATCATTCCTGAAAGGATTGAAAGCATCAATGAGAATTCCCTCTTCAATGCAGAGTGCACTGTGCTCAACACTAGGCTCTACGAAATATCCATCACCTGCTGAAAGGATTTTCTTTTCTCCGTTGATCGTTAGTTCAAAAACACCAGACATGACCATCGCACTCTGAGAGTGAACATGGTGATGGGGTGCACCAATGGCACCAGGGATAAACCTGAACTTCACCATCATCAGGTCTTGGTTAAAGCCCATCACCTGACGGGAAACGCCATTTCCAAGATCTTCCCATGGGGTATCTTTTTCATATAAAAAAGAGGGGCTGCTTGTTATCATGGCGCAAAGTTACCAAGAAAGCGGTGAAAACCTAGGTGGTTTTCACTTCCTTTTCCCAACCGGTTTCCTTGAGGGCCGGATCGTCTTCCTTGCGCAGAAAATCAGCTGTTGCAGAAGCCCCACCGATAGACTCGGCCATCATCGCAGCATCAGACACAATGTTAACAGGCTCTCTCCAGGAAGTACTGGAGTCATTGAAGGCATGGTTAGACAGGGAGTTGTAGCAGGAAATGATGGACCACCTGGGCTGATCGCTCAGGTTGGCTTCACTCCTGTGCAAGAGATTGCTGTGAAAGAACAGTGCATCTCCAGGTTCCAGTTCAACATAAACATGCTCGAGCGTTGAAAGGGCATTTTCCACCATGACCATGTCTGCACCTACCTGTTCACCGGCAAAACCATGGTTAACCCTTCCGAGTTTATGAGAGCGTTTGATGACCTGCAAACAACCATTTTCCTTGTTGGCAGGAGTCAGGGCAATCATGATGCTGACCAATTGATCAGGAAACAAAAACTGGTTCTTGTACCAATACCCATAGTCCTGGTGCCATTCCCATGCGCCACCAACCTTTGGTTCTTTTTGCATCAATTTGGTATGAAAATGACAAACAGGTGCATCACTGTCCAAAAGCTTTCCCGCTGCATCAACCATTCTCTCACTCCTCAGCATCATGCTGTATACATCATCGCCAGGTGTAAACCAAAGCGTGAGTTTTGAATTCTTCCCACTGCTGTCGGTAACATTGGTAGCATTGTTCTTGACCACTGCATCACCTGTTGCAATAGAATAGAGTTTTGGGATCTCTTCGGTTGAAAAAAAGTTTTTAACGATAAGGTATCCGTCCTGATTGAAAACATTGACGTCTTCAGCGTTTAATCGGTATGACATGTGTAAATATTTATTGATGCTTTATAAAGAAAAACTATTTGTACCGCCCCTTGAACAATTCCATCATAAAGACATTGATGTCCCACTGGTTTGAAATGGGCTTCATGCTATAGGGTTTCAAAGGCATGTATGGCGATGGTCCGAATTCAGTTGTGACGGTTAGGTTGCACTTCATTTTCTTGTGCCTTGCCACAACCACATCCCACCATTTGAAATACTGCTTCAACAAGGGTTTCCACTCAGGTGCTCTGGGGTCATTGACCTGAGGCCCTTCTTCAAAACCAATGCGGGCATGAATATGCCTTGTATGATGCAATGCAAGGTTGACTGCCTCTTGCTGATCCTTGAGCAATGATTCATGCACCGTACACCAATGCGAGATGTCCAAGGCAATGCTGAGATCTGGAGCGGCTTTGGCAGCAGCCTCAAATACCTGCAGGTTGTATAGGAATTTTCCTCGGTGTGTTTCGTGTACAATTTCTATACCGGTTTCAGCAGCAATTGTTTTGGCGGCTTTCACCAGTTGCATGTTTTGAGCAAAGCTGAAATAATCTTTTCCTGTTTGTGTATTGATCATCACAGGACTGGCTTCGGCGAGATTGTAAAGATGCTTCTTGAAGTTTTTTTCATTGAGGTTGAAGTCTTTTTCAAGCGACTGCCAATACTGACCAATCAACAAGAGGCCATGATCGGAGAGGGTCGCAACGATTTCATTCCTTTTCTTTTTCACCAAAGGAAGATCCATTTCAACACCATTGTATCCGGCGTTTACTACGTTCTTGCAAAATTTTGGAAAAGGAAGCTGGTTCCCCCAATGGGTACAGAAATAATGTATTTTCATTGTATTGATTACTGAAAAATAACAGGATTCATTTCGGTATCAATCACCTCTCCAATGGTAGCACTAGGGCACCATGCATCCCAATCAGCCTGCTGGTTCTTGTTTTCAGGCGCCTTGAGCTTCATGTCCTTGTCCATGTAAATCATGGTCATCACCTTGCGCATTGTATTCGTCGTATTCGGGCCAGCGCGGTGGTATAACCATCCTGTATGAAAACTTACTTCGCCCAATCCAAATGCTTCTACAATATGGCTGAAGCCAGTATTTCTGAGTATATTATCAAGATATGCCTGGCTCTCATCGCCAATTTCTTTGTCTCGCCCTTCAGTGATTTCAAAACTCTTTGCACTGAATTCAAGTGGCCCTAATTCCATCGGTGTTTCCTGCAAAGGGATCCAGGCAGTAACTGTTTTATCACTGGACAAAGGCCAATAATACTGGTCTGCATGCCAGGGCGTATGTCCGCCACCTGGCTCTTTGTAAAGGGCCTGGTCATGGTAAAGTCTTACCCCATCAACCGCCAATAAATCAGCTGCAATCTTGGCAAGGCGCTTGCTGAAAACAACCTGCTTTACAGCAGCTGAATTTCTCCAGATGTTCATGATCTGCAAAAATGCTTTGCCATAGGTATCCCTGTCTTCCATGGCAAGGTGTTGGGTATTCAACCGATTGACTTCAGCAGTAATGATTTCATCCATGGCCTGAAGTGCCTCCTTTGAAAGTACCCCTGGAATTTTGACAAATCCATTTTCCCTAAAATAATCAATCTGCTCCTGTGTGAGGTCAAAGGGTGCATCCAACTCTTGTGCAACTATATCTGGGATTGTGTTCATGGTAAATTTGTTTCTCGTTTAAAGTTATTTTTTTTCGCCTAAGTCTATTTCAATTTTTGGATATTTTTTCTGGAATGCCATCACACCATTTGTGGTGATACCTGACTGCCAGCAAAAGATTTTCTTCAATGTGGTTGATGGGGTCAGAGCCAACAGACCCGCATCATCTATTTTGGTTCCCACAATGTTGAGGTATTCCAATTTGTTGAACTGCCCAATCAAGGATATGGATGCATTGGTGATCGCCGTATTTTTGAGGTTCAGCCGTGTGATATTGGTGCAAGATTTCAATGGTTCCAATCCTGCATCAGTAATTTTTGTATCGGCCAATACCAGCCACATCACCTGTGGAGATAGTTTCTGCAACAGTGGAGCATCCTTGTCGCCAAAGGAAGGCGCATTCACCATGTTCAGTTCCAGGAAATGGGTACCAGTAGCAAGGGGAACAACGGCAACATTGATTTTCTTTAGGGCTGCGATGCTTGCTGCATCCGCAGGAGCTATGGTATCGAGTGCAGCAGGTGCCGATGATTGCTTGCTTGCATCCGATAAAAATTTCCTGATGGTATCATTGGTGCTTACCTCTTTGACTGACTGTGCAGTGGAAACGCCGTGCAGGACCCACCAAGACAAGATATCAAGCTCAGGTTGTGTCAACTGTGATTTTCCTTTGGGCGGCATGTGCTTTTCATCCCCCTTGTCCAATAGAATACGGCGGATGAATTCGCTGTGGTCAAGATCGCCAGCAACGATGGCCTTACCATTTTTACCCCCTTTCATCAGGGCTTCAATGGTATGCAATTGAAAATCACCTTTCTTCTTTTTTTCATTATGGCATTGCATGCATTTTTGTGCCAGCACAGGTTCAACAATACCATCATAAACGCTGACTGTTGAAGCAGCCGTCAACTTTTCCATTTTTTGTTTTTCAACAACAACACCAGTTGCAGTATTTGTTGCATCAGAGAACAGGTAGCCCTCACCATGTGTCATCTCTCCTCCAAAATGTCCGGCCAGCAAAAGCGTCAACATCATCAGGTGAAATCCGGCATGATAGTAGGGTGTTCTGTATTCCTCTTTTTTATACTTTTTGTAGGCCAGCAATGCAATGGA
>JAIPBY010000144.1 GCA_021738605.1 Chitinophagaceae bacterium
AAGCAAGCAGGTAACGCTTGGAGGAAAATAAAATCCGTCCAAGAAAAGAGCACTATTGCACAATCCTTTTCTTCACCATAAAATCAAAAACCAACTTCGCCATGTAATTGTATCCGTCCTTATTGGGATGTACACCGTCACTGGTGGTCATTAAATTGGATCGGCCTTCAAATGGCTTGGTCAGGTCCAGAAAATAAGCGCCCTCAGCTTTCGCAATTTTCCTGGTCCTTTTGCGCAGTTCCCAGATCCGGGGCCTTCTAAGGGTGAGGTCATTTATTCTTTCAGGAGACAAACCTGCTGTGGCAATGACCATGTCCAAAGGGCTGCAGAGAATGAAAGTACACTTAGGATTGATTTCTTTTATCGACTTAATGTATGCTGAATAGTCTTTCTCAAAGTCACCAATATGTTCCCAATTGTAACGTGGTGAACCTACTGTTTCGTTTGTACCAACTTCAATGACAACAATATCAGGCAGGTACAACTTCAATGAATCCACCGTCTTCCAAATATTGGGTGTCCCAAACCGGATCACCGTAGCACCACCAATGCCAAAATTCTTCACCCCATATCCCTCATACCCTCTGGCCTGCAACTGTGCATTTAACACTGCAGGGTAAGATTCAGCTGATGGATCCTGGACCCTGGCCCCGAAGGTGATGCTATTCCCTATGCAGGCAATTTGGACCTTAGTGTTTTGAGCAATGGTTTCATGATAAGAAACCATGCAAGTGAGGAACATTAAAAAATATCGAAATGCTTTTGCCATTGTATACATATTCCTGAAGATAACAAAAGAATGATATTGGTCATTTCTTTTTGGGAGTTGGACCCAAAAGAAAAATATAGAAGAAAGCAATAACTACGATAATCAAAAAAGCATAAAGTGCGATTTGCCCATACCTATTTTCAGCAGATTTCGCCAATTTAGCCACTTTAACTCCATTGATTTGAGCTGTGAATTTATTTTCTTTGTTGAGAACCGTCTTCATCATTTCCTTTCCATCGAGCTCAATAGATAGGATACTGAAATGGTCGTTCAAAGTGGAAAAAAAATGATTTGAGATGGATTGAATAGATGAAAACGCAACAGTTGAATCCAGCTTAGCGATGATCAACACTTCATGGCCAAGGGCAATGGCAATTGAATCCATGGATATTCTGCGCCCATTATCAGTATTGATCACAATGCTGTTTTGCAGATGGTTTTTCAACAAATGTTTGAACTCCTCTGGCGTCAACCCGTTGACATTTGTCTTGGGAAATTGATGCTCTAATGCAAGTTGAAAAGACAACAATGGAGCCCGCAGCATGAGGTTCCAGCTGCTGGAAGGCGTTTTATTGAAGGCCAATGTAGACACCTGGGGGTTGTGCCCAAAGACCTGAATAGTGAGCAATAATGCTAACAAAAAACTTATGCCTTTTGACAAAAATTGATGCATGCAGGCGGATTAAAAGGAGACCGAAAAAGAGCCTGGTAATCCCCTGAAACCATTGATGAATTTATTGGACCCTGCAGAGGCAACGTGGTAATGATAGCCGCGAACTGTATCGTAATGTCCTCTGTTGGCATCCAGATCTGCGGATTCTTTTCCTGATGCATCCAATTGTTCAAACATCCCATAACCGTCCATCGCATAACCAATCATGGATGCATGGCCATCTGTTTGTTTGATACTGGTAGATTTGCCAGTTGCCGCGTGATAATGATATCCAACTGCGCCATTGACATGTCCACCTGCATCATCCATTGGTGCAAGGGTGAATGCCCCGAGTATGGCCTGTGTTGGAGCAGGAGGGTCAAAGTTTATCCCATTGAAGGCAATGCCAACAACCATTCCCATTCCCATGATGGGCATGGTACTGCTTGCCTTTCGGGGTCTGACAGGAATATAAAAAGTCTTTTTCAATCCCTGATAATAGGAAGGCTGGCACTCAACACAAAAATTCCTATAGGCCGGATCCACATTGGGACGTGCAGCTGCTTCACATTTCTCTTTGGTATCCGTAACATTGATTTTTCCGGTTGCTGAGTTGTAGAGCTGCCAGGTGGCATTATTATAGAAACTGGCCATATTCTTGATAAAACTACCATCTACATCATAAAGCTTACCCCCTTCAAACCAAACACCTCCTTTATCTGCACCATCAAGAATATTCGTAGGGCACCATGGGCCCATGGCATGGTCTGTAGGGGTATTGTTCGTAACAATTTTATAGCACTCGATTGAAGTACCATTAAATGTTCTGGTTTCCTTTGAAATGGTCTGGCTGAGTCCCGCCGTTAAAAAATAACTTGGGTTGACTTCTACGACCACTTCTCCCCCATCATTTGTTGCCACAGTACTTTTCTTTTTGCAAGAGGAGAACAAAATGACGCCAAACATCAAGATAAATATTGGAGTTGACCAATATAACCCGGAGGGAAAAACAGAAGATTGATTTTTCATATTAAATAGAGCAATGGGAAAAAGAAATCCTTCGGTTCATTTGGGAAAACCCAATAAAAGCCTCATACTCTCTAGAAGGTCTTCTACCAATGTTGAAGCCGATACCCTTGCTTTATCCACAATTCCAAAGAGGAGTACCCCATACGATTCAAAAATGACGAAAATCATATGCGTTGCTGATCAAAACAAGTAGTAACCCAGACATGGTTGAATATGTTTGGGTCGATGAAACTATCTGCAGCTTACACAGCACTACTTGACAACAAAAGACAATCTTGGATAGACTATGACAGGGGAATCAGCATCATACTGGTAACCTATCGACATGCTTACGAAATGCTCATGAATGCCGGCTTGAATTTCGACCGATTTCCGATGATTGGCTATATGAATGTATTTTTATTAGGGTTCCGGATGCCGCTGTTTTTTATAACATCGGGCATCTTCCTGTCTTCAAGCCTGGAGAAAAAAGGATTGAAGTCATACAATTTCTCAAGATTCCAGAATATACTTTACCCAATGTTCATTTGGGGCACTCTCCAGATCAGTTTACAAGTTGCTTTTTCTGGATACACGAATTTTAGCCACCAATCATTAGATTATATCTGGTTGATTTTTGACCCCAGGCGAACTGGACAGTTCTGGTATTTGCACACACTGTTTTTTGTGGGCATGCTCTATGCATTCCTGAAAATAAAATTCCAGTTCACTTCGAAAATGCAAATATCCATCGGGATATTGATGTACACGGCTTTGGCGCTGATAAGACAAAAAGGTATCTACCTTGGCTTTGCGATGGACATCCTCCAATACTATGTATTCTTTGCCCTTGGCGACCTCATCTCAAATACCATCAGAAAAAAAGAGAACAAACGGTATTTTGAATCGTTTGTTCTCTTGCTCATCCTGTTACCCATTTTTTGTCTGGTGCAGTACAACTTCGCATCAATCAATATCCAGCAGGGCAGCAATTATTATATTGAGCACAAAATGCCACTCTTCTTCGTGGTAATTGCACTGGTTGGATGTGCGCTGTCCATCAATATCTCATTTCTCCTTGGCAAATACAACTTGCTGGGGTACCTGAGGATTATTGGCTACCATTCCATCCACATTTATTGCATGCAAATCATTTTAATGGCTTCAACAAGAACCATTTTGTTGCGAACATTCGACAATCTACCTGCACCACTGGTAATGACCCTGATTATTGTTGCTGGGCTGATGTTACCAATTTTGTTCTATAATTTGCTCATGAGATTGAACTGCTGGTGGTTGTTTTCACCCAAAAAACCAATGCAATCTCCAAAACAAGAAGTACAAAAAACACTGGTGAACCTATAAATCAGCATGCTCGTTATCGGTACTGGCAAGCGCTTCATTCATTGTTTTTCTGGCCTTACCCCTGAGTTTGTCAAACTTGTTGGCAACATCATCAACCATTGAAGTCATGCCATCTCTCACACCTTCAACCAGGTCATCTCCTTTTTGCCTGATTTTTCTGCGTGTTTCAGCACCTTTATCAGGCGCAATCAACACCCCAAGAACAGTTCCTGCTGCAATACCTGCTAAAACGCCCCAAACAATTTTTCCGTTTGACATAATGAAAAGTTTAAAGATTTTGTGAATAAATGATCTGAACTCCCCAAAGCTATCTACCTGGGGCGCATATTCAAATGACCACGGTGTGGATTCAATGTGATGGCCATCAGCGATCAGATGAAAGAATAAAGACATTAATTGGGGTACCATGCAAAAGAGTTTCGGGCATTCCGTAATTTAGTGTCTACAATCACCAGACCATGAAGCATAGGCTAATTACCTTTTTTCTACTTGCCCTCTCCTCTTTAGTGATGAAAGCATCCCATGGGCAAGCGATTGATTCAATGATCAATGTTTATGCTGAACAGTCCCCAAAGGAAAAAATCCATGTGCACTTTGATAAAACCATCTATAACAAAGAAGAAACCATTTGGTATAAGATTTATATCCTTGATGATCAAGGACTTACAAAGCTTAGCAAGAACGTTTACATGGAATGGTTTGATCAGGCAGGAAAGCTCATTCGGCAACATGTTGCCCCTCTTTTCCAATCTACAGCCAAAGGAAGTTTTGACTTGCCCGCAGATTATACAGGCAGTGTTATTCGAATGAAAGTATACACACGCTGGAGCCTGAACGATGATCCTGCTTTTGGTTTTGAGCGAGACATCGTCATCAACAACAATGAAACCATTGTTAAGCCTTCTAAAACAGAAAACAATACCCTTGTAAATGTTTTCCCAGAGGGCGGAGAATTGATAACAGGGCTGAACAGCCTTGTGGCGTTCAAAGCAACTGATAAATTCGGCAAACCTGTCAACATCAAGGGACTATTGGTAAACCAATTGGGCAAAACCCTTGACACCATCAAAGTCAGGCATGATGGCATGGGAAGTTTCAGGTTGATGCCCAAGGCCGGTGAAACCTATTCTCTCAAATGGATTGATCCCTCTGGAAATACCGGTATCATTGCCATTCCGGTCAACCAAAAAGAAGGCCTCACCTTGTCAGTGACTACCAACAATGAATTTGCAAACGTCAAAGTTGAAAGAACAGCAAACATACCTGAGAATTTTAAGCGCCTGAACCTTCTTGTTCACATGAACCAGGTTGTTCTTTTCAAGGTCAGCCTCAATACAGCAGACAAGCCATTGCTTTCTGCCAATATCCCGATTGAAGGATTGAATACAGGTGTTTTGCAATTCTCCTTGTTCAGTTCAGATTGGCTGCCCATGGCCGAAAGGATTGTCTTTGTCAATAACCGGGAACACGAATTTGGCGCAAAACTTATCCCCCAACTTGTAACCCTCACCAAAAAAGGCAAAAACGTTTTTGATATTTTTGTTGCCGACACTACAGTAACCAACATGTCTGTTGCGGTAACGGATGCCTCTTTGGAAAGCAGCCAAGCCAACCATACTATTTACTCTGACTTTTTGTTAAGCAGTGAATTGAAAGGAAAGATTCACAATCCTGGATACTATCTTTCCAGTGACTCAGACTCCGTCACTGCCAACCTTGACCTGGTGATGCTGACCAATGGATGGAGAAAATTCAATTGGGAAAAACTAAAGGCCTCCATCGCTCCTGAAATCAAGTATCCGATAGAAACTGACATCACCAGGATTTCGGGAAAAGTATATGGATTGAAAACTGTTAGTGCAAACGACCTGATGCTCAACCTCATTATCCAAAACAAGGACAGCAGCAAGAATTTCATTTTTCAACCAGTTACAAAAGAAGGACTATTCCAGAGTGAGAACATGTTCCTCTTTGACACAGCCAGGATTTTTTACAATTTCAATCAAAACCAAAAGCTGAATGAAATCACCCAGGTTCAATTTGACAATGGGCTGCTTAAGGCTTCTGGAAAACAGCTTGAGCTCAAGGATGAGAACATGCTTAATCTTTGGAATGACAGTGTTTCACTCGCCAAAATGAATGCTTTTCTTCAACTGCAGGAAGACTGGAAAAAAAGATCCTCTTATAAAACCTTACAGGAAGTGATCATCAAAGCCAAGGTAAAATCAAATGCGCAAGCATTAGACGAAAGGTATGCAAGCGGCCTATTTTCCGGGGGCGACGCGCAGGTATTTGATTTTCTCAATGACCCTGCAGCACTGGGTGGCATAGACATCATCTCCTATTTACAAGGCCGGGTGGCCGGGCTCATGATCAATAGGTCTGGTGCTTCAACAACCATGAGCTGGAGAGGTGCAACCCCCGATCTTTATCTCGATCAGATGCAGGTAGGTGCAGACTTTATCCAATCCATCAATGTTCAGGACATCGCAATGGT
>JAIPBY010000145.1 GCA_021738605.1 Chitinophagaceae bacterium
GATGAAATGAAAGACCGGTTTGGACCGATACCAGCTTGCGTGGAAGATCTTTTTATAACGGTGCGGTGCAGGAGAATGGCTGTTGAGCTTGGTTTTGAACGAATGACACTGAAGCAGAAAACGCTGCGCTGTTATTTTGTGAACAATCCAGACTCACCTTATTTTCATTCTGCTACATTCAATGCAATCTTGTTGCATTTGCAAACCAAGACCAACAAAAGCCACCTGAAGCAGGTGGGCAAAAACTTCATGCTGGTCACTGAGCATGTCCCTCAAATGAAACAGTTGCAAACAATTCTGGAAGAAATGCTTGCAACTGTCAATGAAGTAAAGGCAAGTCCGCAGGATTAGAGCTCCCTGATCCAGATATTCCTGAAGCTCACAAGATCACCATGGTCCTGGATCATGATGGGCTCTTTGGCAGCATGTGGCTTGTATTCTGGAATGCCAATGTATTCTGTTCCTCCCCAAATGGTTGCATTGTTTTGTACCAAAACGCCATTGTGGATCACCGTGATTCTTGCCTGAGACTGGAGCTTTCCATCGGCATTGAATTTTGGTGCAATGAAGATCACATCATAGGTCTGCCATTCGCCGGGAGGCCTGCTGGCATTGGCCAATGGGATCAGTTGTTTGTAAATGCTACCTACCTGTCCGTTGGAGTAGGTTTTGTTGTTGTAGTTGTCAAGTACTTGCAGTTCATACCTTCCCATCAGGAAGATGCCACTGTTTCCCCTTCCCTGTCCTTCTCCTTTTACCACCGATGGGGTGCGCCACTCGATGTGCAGCTGGCAGTCACCGAACCCTTTTTTTGTAGTGATGCCACCACTCCCTCTTTTGACGGTCATGGCATTGTCTTCAAGAGTCCACTGGACTGGTCCTTTGCTTCCGTTCCATGCAGAAAAATCCTTGCCATTGAAAAGTACAATGGCATCCGATGGCGCATCCTGTGCTGTTTTTCCTGGCTGTACGATGGAGGGTACCGGATCCCATAGTTCAGTCAGTTTAGGATCTCCTGTATGTGCTTGAGAAAAGGCAGCGACGGAAGCTGTGAGGGCTAAAAAGGCTGAAAAGAACTTTTTCATGTTCGAATTGTTAAATTATATACAGTAGGTTGTTGTAACGAGCAATCAAGTTACAAAAAATATGTGCTGTATTTTTGATTGAGGATAATTTTTATATTTGAGTAAATCACCAAAATGGAGTCTAAGGTTACCGAAGGCATCAATATCATAGTAGAGCAGTTCTACCAGCCGGATTATTCCAATCCTGTGCAGCAAGAATTTATGTTTGCTTACAGGATTACCATCGAGAACAACAATGCCTTTCCAGTCCAACTCCTTCGGCGCCATTGGTTTATACACGACAGCAACACTGAACAGAAGGAAGTGGAGGGGGAAGGTGTGATCGGAGTACAACCCATCATCAAACCACATGAGCAGTACCAATACATTTCCGGTTGCAACCTCAAGTCTGAATTGGGCAAGATGTTTGGAACCTATTTGATGGAAAATGTCAATACCAAACAGCGGTTTCAGGTAAAGATCCCTGTATTTCAATTGGAGGCGCCCAGCAAAAGAAATTAGTGGGGGCTAATGTTACATGGTGTAAATTTGTAGATTCAATTATTCGTTAAGGCAAAAGATTTTTATGGGATACAAGGTTACTTTCAACAACAAGAACAAGGTTTTTTTCAATGCATTGAAGGCTGAGGTGGATGCCTATTTCGAACGCAACGGCATGAAGAAGACAGGCAACTGGAAGCTTTATGGCAAAACAATGATACTCATACCAACAGCCATTGCCATTTATATGGCATTGATGATGGTCGACATGCATTGGGCAGTTTCATCGCTGCTCTGGGTTGTGTTTGGGCTCAACATGGCTGCCATTGGCTTCAATGTGATGCATGATGCCTGCCATGGCAGTTTTTCAACAAAGGGATGGGTCAATGATATTTTCGGACTTACCCATAATTTTCTTGGAGGCAATGCGTTCATGTGGAAATTGAAACACAATATCATTCACCATACCTATACCAATGTTGACGGTGTTGACGATGACATCAACAACATGCCGTTCATGCGCCAATGCTCAACACAGCCCTGGAAGCCCATGCACAAATACCAGAGCGTGTACATGTTTGCCTTGTATGGCTTCACTTCTTTGTTCATGTTTCTGATGGATTATACCAAGTATTTTTCAAAGAAAATCCATACCACTCCATTGAAAAAGATGGAACCCATGGACCATGTGGTTTTCTGGACCGGCAAAATGTTTTTCATTGCTTTCTACATCGTTGTACCTGTCTTGATGATTGGCTGGCAAGCCTGGCTGGTTGGTTTCGTGATCAGCCAGTTTACGCTGGGTGTTACCATTGCAGTAGTCTTTCAATTGGCACATGTTGTAGAGCATGCCGAGTTTGAAGCGGCTGGTGTGGATCCTGTTAAAATTGAAAACGAGTGGGCTATTCACCAGGTGAAAACAACAGCCAATTTTGCTTTCTCCAACAGGATTGTGACCTGGTTTGTTGGTGGATTGAATTACCAGATAGAACATCACCTTTTTCCAAGGATCAGCCATATTCACTATCCTGCCATCAGCGAAATTGTGAAACAAACCTGTGAGCAGTTTGATCTCTATTACAATTACTTCCCAACTACCCGGGCAGCGATTGCATCACATGTGAGGTTTATGCATACGATGGGGCAACGCCCACAAACCTACCTGGGTTTATAGCCGGCACCTGAAAGAATTTTATTGGCATCCAGCGCAAGCAGTTCATTGAGGCTTGTTGCTGGATGCTTTTTCATGTATGCCCTGATGAGTTGTCTTCCTGTATAAAGGGAAATGAAACCAGGCGCACCCCATCCGAATTCAGCGGTGGACGGGCCATCTGTAACAAAGGAACGTATCTTCAATAGATCAGCTTCAAACAGCAGGTTGTTTTCATTGAAGTAATTCCAGATAAATCCTTCGCTTTTCTTTACTGCCTCTAATTGTGTTTTTGTATAGCCGAGTTTGATTTCCTCCTTTGCATCAGGCAACAGCAGGTCCAGCATATACATGCGCTTGCCATGGTCTACCAAAAGGGTCAACATTGATTCACCCAGCTGAAGGGGGGCATAGATATCATCGATGATGTTCTTCATGCAGTTCACCGCGATATTGTCTGTGTCAAACTTTCTTGAAATGTACTCAGGATAGAGCTGCATTCCTGCCTCGCTTCTGTAGACCATTGAATTTCCGCCAAGATGCAGTTGAAGTCCTGCGCAGAGGCCAAATGTTGTGATGATATCGCCGGATCCTCCGGTTTGACTATAAGCAAAAGCATCTATAGGACCTATGAAAGTGATGAACTGCTCAGGCAACCGGTAAGAGGGGAAATAATATTTTACAAATTTCAGTCCCTCTTCAATCTCCGATTTTGCAACATTGACGCCTTTGTCAATTTTCTGTGTAGAATCATAAATCGGTTTGTAGTCCCGTATAAATGCTTTGATCGCCATGTCCCATTGGGAGGTATCCTTTCCTTCTAGACCAAGTATTTTTCCTGTATAGTCATTCAAAAAATCATGGTATTCAAGCCTTAGTTGATCAAACCCTTTGTCAAGATTGTTGGTGTCCAACGCAAAAAAATCTTTTTCAAAACGCTGCATGTTGAAGTTGACCTTGATATGGCTGACATCCGGTTTGGCAGGGCTGTCATCACAGCCAGAGAATAAAAATACAGCAATAAATACGAAGGCTACCAACAATGGGTTTCGCTTGCTCAACTTCATTTGTTTTCAGTTTTGGACGATAAAATTAATCATTCTCTGATTGTCCATTCCACGGCTTTTTCTTTTTAACAAAAATTCCCTTTAATTCCTCAATTTTGCTCCATGAAAATCTACGTTGCCCAGCAGAACTACCATATTGGAAATTTTACCCTCAACAGGGATAAAATTATCCGGGCTGTTGAGGATGGCAGAAAAGCGGGGGCAGATTTGGTTGTTTTCTCTGAATTATCAGTATGTGGTTATCCCCCGCGGGACTTCCTGGAGTTTGAGGATTTCATGCAGCAAACAGAAAAAACCATTCAGGAGATTGCCCAACATAGTCATGGCATTGGTATCATTGTTGGGGCCCCAATACCCAATCCTCAACCAGAGGGGAAGGATCTTTTGAACGCAGCCCTGCTCTTGTACAATGGCAAAGTCCAGGGAATTGTCAGCAAGAGTTTGCTTCCCAATTACGATGTGTTTGATGAGTACCGCTATTTTGAGCCCGCATACAGCTGGAATTGCATTGAATTCATGGGTATGAAACTGGCCATCACCATTTGTGAAGACATCTGGAACCTGGGGGATAATCCGCTTTATAGGGTCTGCCCCATGGATGAATTGATGAAGCAAAAACCGGATCTCATGATCAATGTTTCCGCTTCTCCATTCGACTATGACCATGATGAGGACCGAAAAGAAGTGATCCGCTTGAATGTGAAAAAATACAAGTTGCCCATGATTTATTGCAACGCGGTGGGCGCACAGACTGAAATTGTTTTTGATGGCGGCAGCCTGGTATGTGCAGACAACGCTGTGATTGCTGCCGAGTTGAAATATTTTGAGGAGGATTACCTGCTGGTGGATACCGAAAATCTCACTGGAAAGGGTGATTCAGCCGGTGCAACAAGTCATCACCAAATGACCGCTGACATGCGGGTAGCCAAAACCGATGATCCTGATACCATCATTGCCTACCTCACAAAAGAGAACAATATTACACAGGTAAAATCCGCACTGGTAATGGGTATCCGGGATTATTTCTCCAAGATGGGTTTCACAAAAGCGATCATTGGATCCAGTGGCGGAATTGATTCTGCAGTGGTGCTTACCCTTGCTGTTGAGGCATTGGGGAAGGACAATGTTACTGCTGTGTTGATGCCCTCCGGTTTTTCCAGCAGCCACTCGGTTGATGATGCGGTTGCGCTCAGCAAAAAGTTGGGCAATCCCTACCATATCGTGCCGATTCAACCCGTTTATGAAGCTATCCTTGGCACATTGGATCCTTTGTTTGCTGGTACAGCATTTGGGTTGGCAGAGGAGAACATACAAAGCCGGAGCAGGGGAAACATCCTCATGGCCATTGCCAATAAATTTGGACATGTGCTGCTCAATACCTCCAACAAAAGTGAACTGGCCACCGGCTACGGAACCTTGTACGGAGACATGGCAGGTGGGTTGAGTGTGATAGGGGATCTCTACAAAACACAGGTTTATGCCCTTGCCCAATACCTCAATAGCCAGGAGGAAATCATTCCCGGTAATATTCTCACCAAAGCACCTTCAGCGGAGCTGCGGCCCAACCAAAAAGACAGTGACAGCCTTCCAGAATATGATGTATTGGACAGGATCCTTTATCTCTATATTGAAAGGCGTAAAGGGCTAGCTGACATCATTTCAGATGGCTTTGATGAAGCGCTGGTAAAGCGTGCCTTGAAACTGGTCAATGCCAGTGAGTACAAGCGGAACCAGTTTTGCCCCATCATCAGGGTCAGCACCAAGGCCTTTGGTGTGGGAAGAAGGTTCCCGATTGTAGCAAAATACCTCAGTTAACACGATATGTTTACCTTGCAGCAAGAATGAAGGGAACCATCTATAAATCTACAGGAAGCTGGTACTCCGTGAAAGGAGAGGATGGGGCTTTTTATAAGGCAAGGCTGAAGGGCAAGTTCAAGATCGAGGGGATCACTTCAACAAATCCTATAGCAGTGGGCGATGAGGTTGCCTTTGACATGGAAGACGAACTGGAAAACAGGGTTATGATCACAGATCTTTTTCCGAGAAGAAATTATGTCAACCGGATATCTCCTGCCAACAGGAGAATGCACCATATCATTGCCTCCAACCTTGACCAGTCCTTGCTGGTGGCCACACTCAAAGATCCGCGAACTTCTGTGGGTTTCATTGACCGCTTTCTGGTTACCTGCGAAGCCTTTCATATTCCTGCCATCGTGTTGTTCAATAAGGCAGATATTTATGGGGAGCAGGAGATGGCGCTATTTGAAGAGCGGAAGGCCATGTACGAAGCGGTAGGCTATAAGGTGCTTTTGACCTCCGTCAGAACCAAGGAAGGGATTGATTTGCTGAGGGATGTTTTGCACGATAAGATGACCCTGATCAGCGGACACTCTGGTGTTGGAAAATCAAGCCTGATCAATGAGATACTTGAGAATGAGAACATCCGCACCAGTGAAGTGAGTGACTGGAGTGGCAAGGGAATGCATACCAC
>JAIPBY010000146.1 GCA_021738605.1 Chitinophagaceae bacterium
TAGCTGAACAGGCCATCAGAGAGGGTTTCATAGAAGTAGGCAATCATCGGATACTTCTTTGAAGGGTCAAAGTTTTCAGGCTTGTAAACAATGCCTGTGGTCATTTTTCCATCATATGCCTTCCAGGAAAACAACTCCGCTTTCATCCAGTTGTACTGTGCTTGTTGCGGATTGATGCTGCTGAATGTTGTTTCCTTCACCAAATCAGTGGAGAAATGGATATTGGGAGAGGATGCAAAGCTTTCTTTGGTGTAGATGTAAGCAGTAGCATTTTTCGCCTTGGTGGGAAAGCCCATGGCAAAGGCCCCTGTTTGAAGGACATTGATGGATGCATTGGGCATCAATTGCATGGTGCCTACGCCAGCATGTTTTGTTTTTTCATCAAAGATTCTGAGGTGAATGGTTTGCCCTGCCTGAACAGTACGCTCCTCCGGATCCATGGGGATGTAGCGATAGCTGTGATGGGCCTTTCTTCCGTTTCCTGCTGTGATGTTGATGGGGGCTGCCAATCCTCTGGGATCCAGCTTCCAGATATCATACCTGTCGTACACGTAGAGGGCTTCATCATTCTTCTGCCAACGCATTGGGCCGTATGGAGATGGATCAGCAGGCATGTCATTTTCTTCATCATACAGCTTGACAGGAACCTGTTTGCTGATGTTGATGTTTTGCCCTTCATGGTAAGAAAAATAATGCCTTTGCTTTGCATCATACCAAACCACGTGATTTCCGTCTGGTGAAAACTGCGGCATACCAGACAGGTCCTTGGCAATGATTTTTTTGGATCCTGTAATGGGATCTACCAGATAAATATCTTTTTTGGTTCCACCTTCCCACTGGCTGGCTACCCTTTTGCCTTTGTCGCTCATACCGAGGAATTGTTTTCCATCACCTTCTGCAGCAATCATTACCTGTGGGAGATCAAGATCAGCCAGCTGGGTCAGTTTTTTTGTAGACAGGTCTACCATGGCCAAGTAGGATTTCCGGTTTTCCATCTCTGCTGTCCGCAGTTGATATGGCTGCAAATAATCATCGTTGTAATGCCAAACATCCACCTTTACCAGATCCATGTCGATAAGTGTGGTATCCTTGATAGGCTTGATGGGCGCGGTTCCCAGGAAAAGACGCTTGCCTGATTTGCTGAAATTGGGGGCATAGTTTTCACTGATGGTCCAGTTGATCTTCATGCCTTGCGTAAACTTGTCTGCCAAAACGGTAGCCGCTGCATCGCCATTCTGCCAGTACCATAATTTATGAAACTTCTGTAAAGACTTGAAAGCACTGTCGCGTTCTGCAACAAATGCAATTTGGTATCCATCCTCATCAATGGCAAAATTCCTGAAATCATTTCCTCCTACCAACAGGGTATCAAAACGGTCTTCAACAGCACGCCAGATATACACCATTGGCTTGATGTTTTTGTTGGATTTGCTGGAAGAAGATTCAACCAACAGGATCTTGCCGTTTTCGCTCCAGAGATAATCGCTTGTCAAGGGGAGTGTCTTGGGATTTTTTTGCCCCAGCCTCAGCACCACAAGTTCAGTGCCTTCTTGAACGGGCGTTGCAGCGCCGTCATCACCTTCTGCATCAAGCATCTCATCATCATTCTCCCCTGTTGTAGTCAATTTTCTTTTTTGTTTTTTTTCTGGCACCTGCTCAATGATGAGCGGAATCTGTTTTTTGGATGTATCCTGTTTTTTGGCAGCAGTATCCTTCGCCATGGTCATCTTTACTGAATCTGAAGGCTTTTTAATCAATTGGTAAGCCAGCAAACCACCAGCTTTTTCAGGCATCTTGTATGAACTGACACCAGCAATTTTCTCTAATGAACGTTGACTGAGATCAAAAATACCCAGGGAATCTTTGGGAAATTCATCGGGTCTTTTTTTCTTGATTTTAGCATTTCTGGTGTCTACAAAAAAAGGCTTTATTTTAAAGACAAGAAAACGGCTGTCTTCTGAAAAGGAGATAGAATAACCCCTTGGGATGGTTGTAGAAAAGGAAGAATCTGTCTTTTGCAAGACCAATTGTCCGTCTCCTTCCTGAGGATCTACCGTATAGGCAATCCATGATCCATCATTGTTGATTTTTCGTTCACCCAGTGACTGCCATCCATCATAAACGGTATGGTCCAACGGCTTTTTTTGGCTCCAACCCATAAGACTGAAGCAAAGGAATGACAATACAAACAGGAATGATTTTTGACAGAAGAGCATGTGGTGTGGAATTTGGGTTGAAATTAACGAATTGGCCGTAAAAAACAGTTCAATTGTTGTTCTTTTGAGCACCTGAATCACGCCAAACTTTCACCGTTTGCAATACCACCGTCAGGATGATGATGGAAATACCGGCATAAAAGGATGGGCCCAGCGTTTTGTGTTCATTGTAGAACAAAAAAGCCAGCAGGATGCCATAAACAGGTTCCAGGTTGAAGGTGAGGTTAACGGTGAATGGCGATACTTTTGAAAGTGCCCTTACCGAAAGATTAAAGGCAAGAACGGTGCAGAACAGGCTCATGAACAAAAGCCAAAACAGGTCTTTGGGATTGGGAAGATAGGTTGTTACAGGACTAAACATCAAGTAAACGGGAACAACAAAATTCAGGACCATCCACCCCCCTCCAATTTCATAAAAAGTGATGGTATCTGCATCATGCTTACCGACAAACCTTTTGTTGAGGATGGGGAAAATGGTGGCCAGGAAGGCTGAGGTGATGCCGAAGATAATTCCTGTTCTGAAGTGCTGGTCAAAATGAAAAATCAGGTATACACCGAGCATGACCAATATACCAAGCAATACTTCAGTCATGATCGGTTTCCTATTAGAAATCAATGGATCAAGAAATGATGAAAAAAATCCAACTGCAGAAAAACAGACAAGGGCAATGGAAATATTGGCATATTTGATGGATCCATAAAAGGTTACCCAGTGAAGGGCGATGATACCACCAATGCCAATGAGCGGCAGCATTTTTTTCCAGTGAAGCAGTTTAATCTTTTTTGAAAACATTGAAATGGCCAGCAAAATCAGGGCGGAGAAAAACATGCGGTACCAAACCAACAAAGATTCATTCACGGTAATCAATCGGCCCAAAACACCGGTAAATCCTGCAAGAAAGACGGAGAGGTGAAGTTGCAGGAGGGCTTTTTTCATGAAAATGGCTACAATTGGTGGATCAGCTTTTCTTTTGTTTTTTGCTATGGCCGCCGAACAGGTATTGCATTTGCATGGAGATTACGCCTACAATACCTTCCTGGATAATGCCTTTGGTCATTTTGGAAGCCCCAAATTTTCTGTCCCTGAAGGTGATGGGTACTTCCTTGATCTTGAAGCCAAGTTTCCAGGCGGTAAACTTCATTTCAATTTGAAAAGCATAGCCAACAAACCGAATGGATTTCAGATCCATGGTGGTGAGAACTTTTCTGGAATAACATACAAAACCAGCCGTGGCATCATTTACCGGAAGCCAGGTGATGAGCTTGCTGTAGAGCGCTCCGGCTGTAGAGATGAGTTTTCTGCTCAGGGGCCAGTTTTCAATCTTCCCTCCGCAAACATACCTCGACCCCACTGCCATATCTGCACCACCTGCATGACAGGCATCGTATAATCTTTCGAGATCGTTGGGATCATGGGAGAAATCGGCATCCATTTCAAAAACATAATCATAACTGTTGGCCAAGGCCCATTCAAAACCTGCAATATAGGCGGTTCCCAGCCCCAACTTTCCGGCTCTCTCGACGAGAAAAAGTTCATTGGGATGAAGCTGTTGCATTGATTTTACGATATCAGCCGTACCATCAGGGGAATTATCATCAATGATCAATAGATGGTATTGTTGACCAAGATTGATGACGGCATCAATGATGTGTTGGATGTTTTCTTTTTCCTTGTAGGTTGGTATGATGACGAGTTTCTTCAAATCAGTGTTTCTATAAATTGCCTTAAGTTGTTTTGGGTTTCAGCATGACGCGGTTGAAAATTTCAGTGAGCTTGAGTTTTGTATGCAGTGAGAATTCACTTTTCATGATCCAGTCGTAGTAAGATGGCTCAGTCTTCAACACATCTACAACGGTTTTGCCCTTGTGCTTACCGAAATTAAAAACTTCCTTACCGTTTTCAATGACCATTCTTCTTGCAAAGTCTACGATTTGATCCTCTCCAACAACCTTCATCACGGTATCAATGGAATTGCCCAATTGGGGATATTTGTTGATCTGGGCGAGAAATACTTCGAAAGTAGCATTGATGTCTGTTTCTGCTGAATGGGCATTCTCCAGGTTTTTTTCACAATAAAACTTGTAGGCGGCAGAAAGCGTACGGGGCTCCATCTGGTGGTAAATCTTTTGAACATCCAGCAAACGTTTTCCTTGAATATCAAATTCCAGTCCGGCACGCAGGAATTCTTCAGCCAATAATGGCCAGTCAAACTTATTTGAATTGTACCCTCCCAGGTCTGCCCCTTCAAGGTATTGCCTGATTTCATTGGCAATCTGCTTGAAGGTTGGGGCGTCCTTGACCATCTCATCTGTAATGCCATGAATGGCCGAAACCTCTGCAGGAATGGGTTTCTCAGGATTGATCAACCTCCGCTTCATTTGCCTGCTGCCATCCGTAGAAACCTTGAGCATTGCAATTTCCACCACCCTGTCCTGTGTCAGGCTTAGGCCTGTTGTTTCAAGGTCTAAAAATACAATGGGTCGGAGCAGATCAATTTCCATATGATGAATTATCGCCACAAGATAAGCTGAAAAATAAGTGCGAAGAAGTATTTTACCATCAATTTATGGGAAAATAAACTGTGAGGGTTGCGTTAAAATACTGATTTTAAAGAAAAAAACAATGCTGAAAATATTAAAAGCCTCAGAATTGAGTTCTATATTTGTAAATCAAAACCATTTACATGAGAAAGCCTGTTGTTTTGTTGTTCATACTTGCATCCATTATCGTTTTCAGTTCTTGCACCACTTACCGTGGTTCTGCAGGTGGCGGTTGTCAGATGAACAGAAACCTGGTTGGTTACAAATAGACATCATCAACCCATGATATAAAAAAAGAGGCCTTATGGCCTCTTTTTCTTTTTGGCTATCGGCCATCAGGCAAAAACCTGATGAAACGACTGCTCAAAATCTGCCTTGATGTCCTCAATATGTTCAATGCCCACGCTGATTCTGATCAGGTTGGACAATACTCCTGATTTCTCTTGTTCCTCTTCGCTCAATTGTTCGTGGGTGGTGGATGCAGGGTGTATGGCCAGTGTTTTGGCATCACCTACATTGGCCAGATGGCTGATCAGCTTCAGCCCATTGATGAACTTCTTGCCATTTTCTGCACCTCCCTTGATGCCGAACTGAAGCACACCTCCGAACCCATTTTGTAAGTATGTCTTTGCAAGTGCATGGTAAGGATTGTTGCTCAACCCCGGATACCAAACAAAATCCACTGAGGGATGTGATTCCAACCACTGGGCCAATGCCAAGGCATTCTCAGCATGTCTTTGAACCCTTAGTGATAAGGTTTCAAGCCCTTGCAAGAGCATGAATGAATTGAATGGACTCTGGGATGGTCCAAAATCGCGCAGGCCTTCTACCCTTGCCCGGATAATGAAAGCAATATTGGGCATGCCCAGTGGATTGCCTTCTCCAAACACATCCCAGAATTTCAAGCCATGGTAACCTTCGGAAGGTTCTGTGAATTGAGGGAATTTACCATTGCCCCAGTTATAATTTCCTCCATCTACAATAACACCACCGATACTGGTTCCATGTCCGCCTATCCATTTGGTGGCTGATTCCACCACAATGTTGGCACCATGCTTGATGGGTTGTGCAAGGTATCCGCCGGCGCCGAAAGTATTGTCTACAATCAGTGGCAGGTCATGTTTTTGGGCAAGGGCTGCAAATTGCTTGAAATCAGGAATGTTCAACCGGGGGTTTCCAATGGTTTCAATATAGATGGCCTTTGTCTTTTCATCAATCAGTTTCTCAAAATTCAACGGATCGTCTCCTTCTGCAAACCTGGCTTCAATACCAAGCCTTTTGAAGGCCACTTTAAACTGGTTATAGGTTCCTCCATACACATAGGAGCTGCTGATAAAATTATCACCCGCTTGAAGGATGTTGTTCAATGCCAAAAACTGTGCTGCCTGGCCAGAAGAAGTGGCCAATGCGGCAACACCACCTTCGAGTGCTGCGATGCGTTTTTCAAAAACATCGGTGGT